>VBAP01000148.1 GCA_005882335.1 Candidatus Segetimicrobium genomatis | reverse complement strand
TATGTCGGCTGAGTCTCGTACAGGTCGACATCGGTTTTCTGACCGGTCCGCTTGGCGGCGATGATCTTGGCCACAATGGCCTCGCCGCCTTGCCCGTGCTCCAGAAAGACCATCTTCGTCTTCACGCTGGTTTCCCGCTCGAACAGCGGGAGCAGGTCCTTATCGAACATCTCCTGGATGTTCGTGTCGCCGCTGATGTAGAGCGTCACTCCCGCCATCTGCCCCCGGGCCGGGATGCCGTACCACCCCAGGGCAAACACAAAGACCACCGCGGTGAGCACGGTGGTCCAACGAACAATGCGAAGTCGCTTCCTCATAACGCCATCTCCCCTTGTGCGCCTCACAGAGTTTGAAGCCGCTGTATTTTCTTGCGCGATATGGGCGCAATCACTCGGCGGGTTGGTCTTCGCCTTTTCTTTGACCCTTCCTCCCTGGCAGAGGCCCTCCGGAGAGGTTTCCCTGCGGCGCAGTGCCAATATCCCATCGAAATGCCCAATCCGGTCGGCATCGCCGTCAGCCCCACATCCGATCTGCAGCATGAGCTTGTCTTTCTGCACGACCTCGGCTACGACGCCGTCGAGATCTCGCCGGATGGCTTCGACCTCATCTTCTGCGGACGCCTGCAGTACCCGCTGGTCAACGACGTCGTGCCGGTCCTGGAACGCCACGGGTTTCGGTACTCGGTGCACAGCCCGGCCGCGCTGGATCTGCGGGATCTTCGCGATCGTGACCTGCAGATGCAGATGGCGGAGTCGGTCGTGGAGTTCTGCCGGTTGATCCACGCCGAGGTGCTGGTGCTGCACTTCGAGCAGCAGAGCGAAGATGCGGCGGTGGAAACCGCCTTCCTGGACTCGGTGCGGCGCCTGGCGGACCGCGCCCAGAACCAGCGGGTGCGCATCGGCATCGAGAACATCGAGGTGGAACGCCTCGCTCCGGTTCTCGACTTCGTGCGCCGGGTGGACCGGCCCAACGTCGGATTGACCTTCGATGTCGGGCACGCCTTCCTCGCGGCGCGCTACTTCGGGTTCGACTATCTCGAGGCCGTCCGGGCGGCTCGCTCGCCGCTGATCCACCTGCACGTCACCGACAACTTCGGGCGGTACGATCCCCTGCGGCTGGAGAATTTCACACTCTATCGCACGCAGCGCACCCGGGATATTTTCCCTGTGGGTCGGGGCGACCTGCACCTGCCGGTGGGATGGGGCGCGATTCCGTACGAGGAAACCTTCGCCTCGCTCCGCGGCTACCAGGGCTCGGTGATCACGGAGTATCGATACAATCTATTCCGTGCGCACGCCCGCGGGCTGGCCGAGCACCTGCGATCGCTGGTCCGGCGACTGGCTCCATGACAGCCCAACCATCGCAGCCAGCTCGAGAGGGCGCTGTAATCGCCGCGCAGGCTGGGACGCCGCTGGAGCTCATTGATACGCCAGTCGTGACGATCGACCTCGCCGTGATGGAACAGAACATCGCGCGGCTGCAGCACTATCTCAGCCTGCACGGCCTGCGGAACCGGCCGCACATCAAAACTCACAAACTCCCCGCCATCGCGCGCATGCAGGTGGCCGCGGGCGCCGCGGGCATCACCTGCCAGAAGCTCGGCGAGGCTGAGGTCATGGCCGAAGGCGGGCTGGACGACATCCTCCTCACCTATAACGTCCTGGGAGAGGCCAAGCTGGAGAGGCTGGTCGCCCTGGCCGATAGGATTTCCCTAACCGTGACGGTCGATCACCCGGACATCGCGGCTGCGCTGTCCCAGGCCATACGCCGCGCCGGACTCATGCTGCCCGTGCTGATCGAATGCGACACCGGCGGCAGGCGGTGCGGCGTACAGACTCCTGCCGAGGCCGTCGAGCTGGCCCAGGCCATCACCCGCCTTCCCGGCCTCATCCTTCGGGGACTCATGACCTACCCGACGGCGCCAGCGTCAGGCACGTTCATGCGTGAGACGATTCATCTCCTGAAAGCCAAAGGAATCCCAGTGGACGTGGTCAGCGGCGGTGGGACCCCCGGGGTGTGGACGGTGCACGAGATCCCCGGCTTCACGGAGCACCGGGCCGGCACGTACGTCTACAACGACCGCAACACCGTCGCGGCCGGGGCGGCCACGCTCAGCGATTGTGCGATGCGTATCATGGCCACGGTCGTCAGTCACCCCACCCCGGACCGGGCGATACTCGACGCAGGATCCAAAACCCTTGCCGCGGATCTGGGACAGGGGGTCGCCGGCCACGGTTTGATTGTCGAGTATCCTGACGCCGTCCTCGCCGCCCTGAGTGAGGAGCACGGGCACGTCGATCTGAGCCTCTCCCGGCGCGCGCCAAAAATCGGCGAACGCGTCAGCATCGTCCCGAATCATGCCTGCGTCGTCTCCAATCTGCACAACGAAGTGTACGGCGTCCGCGGCGGCCGGGTCGACGTGGTGTGGCCCGTGGACGCACGAGGTGCCGTGAGGTGACCCATATGGCAGAGCCATTGTCGAGCCTGGGGCTTCGCAAGGTCATCAACGCGTCGGGGACGATGACGGCCCTGGGCGCCAGCGCAGTCAGCCCGGAGGTCATCGCGGCAGCCGCTTCGATCCTCCCGCACTTCGTGGTGATGACGGAACTGCAGGCGGCTGCCTCCCAGTCCATCGCCGACGCCACTGGCGCGGAGGCGGGATGCGTCACGGCCTGCGTGGCCGCGGGCATCACGCTGGGGGTCGCGGCCTGCATGACCGGCATCGAGATGGCCCGCATCGAGCAGCTGCCCGATACCCGGGGCATGAAGAATGAAGTGCTCCTGCAGAAAGGGCATAACGTCAACTTCGGGGCCAGCGTCTCGCAAATGATCGCGCTCTCCGGCGCCCAAGTGCTGGAGGTGGGCACCGCGACCAGCTGCGGCGCCTACCAGCTGCGTGGAGCGATGGGTCCGCAAACCGCCGCCGCCGTGTACGTGGTCTCCCACCACACGGTGCAGAGCGGGCTGATCGATCTCAACACCTTCTGCGCCGTCTGCCATGACGGCGGAGTGCCGGTCATCGTCGATGCCGCCTCGGAGTATGACTTGCGCGGCTTCCTCAGCCAGGGGGCGGATCTCGTCCTCTACAGCGCACACAAGTTCCTCGGCGGCCTGACCGCAGGGGTCATCGCCGGACGCCGGGACCTGGTACGCGCCTGTTACCTGCAGGAACGCGGGATCGGCCGCGCGATGAAGGTCGGGAAAGAAGGCGTGATCGGCGTCATCGCCGCCCTCACCCGATGGCACACCCTGGACCACGCCGCCATTCAGCGCGAGGAGACGCGGCGCGTGGATCTGGCCGTTGGACGCCTGCGCGGTCTTCCCGGACTTCGGGTGACCCTCGAACCAGACCCGACTGGCAACCCCATCAACAGAGTGAAGGTCAATGTCGTGCCCGAACAGGCGGGAGTGACGGCGTTTCAACTTGCCCGGCGTCTTGGAGAAGGAGATCCTGCCATCGTGGTCAGGGATCACCACGTGGACCGGGACTACATCCTTCTGGATCCCTGCAACCTATCAGACGAGGAGATGGAACAGGTCTGCGCGCGGATCGCGGACGTAATGAGAACCGCCCCGGGGCCCGGCCGCTCGAGCACGCCGCCCAGCATGGCCGACGTGTGGGCGGAGGGCATCATGCGGTGGCCGGACACACCGCGCGGCCGGCACGCCGGGACGAAGAAAGGAGATGAGAGACCCGGATAGCGTCGCGCATGGCGGAATAGATAGGCGGTAGCCAAGGTGAGAGGGGGGTCAACACATGGGGTTTGAGCATGGAACGCCAACAGAAAGCATCTCGCGTC
>VBAP01000147.1 GCA_005882335.1 Candidatus Segetimicrobium genomatis | reverse complement strand
GCTCTTCGATCGGGTCTGGGGCACGCGTGAAGTAAGGCTGGGCATCATGCGGGGCGACGATGCCGCGACGATCGTGGCCCGCTGGCAGCCCGGGCTGCAACAGTTCTTGGCCCTGCGCCAGCGCTACCTCCTGTATCCGGATGTGCCGCTGTCGAACAGGCCCGCATGGACCAAAGCGCCCGAAGAGAACCCACCGACCACAATCCCGCACCTGGGCGACCGGGGAATTCGGGAATAGCCTTTACAATAACACCACTCCGCTTGCTAGTTGTTGGTCCCCGAGTGTTTCGTGGTGCAGGAGAACGAAGGAGTCGCCACAAAATTGCACCGAAACCCCAGCAGCGGCCCTCAAGGAGCCGTCCATGTCTACGGAATCAGCCGGGACGGTCACATTTCTCTTCACGGATATAGAGGGGTCCACACGCTTACTGCGTCAACTCGGCGACCGTCGGTACTCCGAGATCCTCGCTGAGCACCGGAAGATCCTGCGGACTGCGATCACGGCGAGCGCCGGTCAGGAGGTCGACACTGAGGGGGACGGTTTCTTTGTTGCTTTCCACGCGGCAAAGGATGCTGTCCGGGCGGCATTGACCGCTCAACAGGCATTGAAGGCCCACGCTTGGCCCGCAGGTGCAGCTCTGCGCGTGAGGATGGGGCTCCATACGGCGGTGCCCGTCGCCGCGGAAAGCGGGTATGTGGGCGTAGGGGTCCATCGCGCCTCTAGGATCTCTCAGGCCGGACATGGTGGACAAGTTCTGCTTTCGCAGACCACTGCCGACATGGTTGAAGGTGACCTCCCCAACGGGGTTCGCCTCCGTGACCTGGGCGAGTATCGCCTCAAGGACATGCCGCACCGGGAACGGATCTTTCAGCTGGTTGCTCCCGGTCTCCCCATAACATTTCCGGCAATCAGGGCTCTGAGCATGCGGTCTTCGAGGCTGTATGCCGTAGGCCTCGCCGCCGTGCTCATGATAGCCACGGCATTTGTCCTGGTTCGCACCAACGTCGTCGGCCCCCGCGGCGGAATCAATTCTGTCGCGGTCCTGCCGCTTGAAAACCTCAGTGGAGATCCCGCGCAAGAATACCTTGCAGATGGTATGACCGAAGCACTCATTTCCACGCTCGGCCAGGTTGGAACGCTGCGGGTAATCTCTAGGACGTCAGTCATGCAATACAAGGGGGCAAAGAAGAGCGTTCCACAGATCGCTCGTGAGTTGGGGGTGGATGGCGTTATTGAAGGGTCGGTCCTTCGCTCAGGAAACCGCATCCGCGTGACTGCGCAACTTATCCATGGGGCTAGGGACCGTAGCCTCTGGGGCAATAGTTACGAGCGCGACCTGAAGGATCTTATTGCCTTGCAGAACGAAGTGGCCCGGGCCATCGCAGGAGAAGTCAGGGCAAACCTTACACCGGAGCAAGCCACCCGCCTGGCGGCCGCCCGCCCCGTTGATCCCGAGGCGCACGAAACCTATCTGCGCGGCCTCTACGAGTTCAACAAGCCTCGGACCAAGGAGCATGTGCTGGCTAGCATCTCGCAGTTCAAGCGGGCCGTGGAGAGAGACCCCCAACACGCCCTAGCGTGGGCAGGAATGTCGTATGCCTACGTGTGGCTCAGCTTAGGCGACGATCCGGACACGCCTCCACAGGAACACTGGGCAAGCGCGAAAGCCGCGGGGTTGATGGCGGTGAAGAGCGATCCGGCTCTCGCCGAGGCGCACGCTGCCTTGGCTAATGCGGTCGCCAGTTTCAGGGAGTGGGCGGCGGCTGAGGAGGGCTTCCGAAAGGCTCTCGAGCTTAACCCCAACTCCGCTCAGGTCAACGTGTGGTACTCGGAGCTCATGTTCATCCGGGGCCGAATGCCGGAAGCCGTCCAGCAGGTCCGACGGGCTCAGGAGCTTGATCCTTTAAATATCAACACCAATGCCTGGACCGCAAACGTCCTCTTCTTCGCGCGCCGTTATGACGAGGCTCTGGACCAGATCCGGAAGGTGCTCGAGATTGAGCCAAAGTTCGGCTGGGCGCACAGCATCCTCGGTCGGATTCTGATCGAAAAGGGAATGCATCGGGAGGGTGTGGCAGCGTTGCGGAAGGCGGAGGACCTAGGCTTTCTCCACCCGTGGCACCTCGGGATGATCGGACGCGCCTATGTCTTGATGGGCAACAAGGTCGAGGCGCAGAAGATGCTTACCCGACTGAAACAAGAGGCGAAGAAGAATCCATTTGCAGACGCTCCGCAGTCCATGATCTATGCGGCCCTAGGCGAGAAGGCGGAGGCCATCGCCGCTTTGGAGCGGGGATTTAAGAGAGGGGATGACATGGCCGTACTGAAGACCGCGCCCTGGTGGGACGCCCTGCGATCCGACCCGCGCTATAAGGTCTTGGAACGCGCAGTCTACGAGAACTAGTAGTATCCCTGCGGCGCGCTGGAACGTTGACATAAGCGGGAAGGAGGGACGCCATGGACGACGTTTTTCAATGGATCCTCGAGCACGTCGATCAGACGTACCGCAAGGGTAACTGGGCCGGCCGGGGCGTGCTGCCCGCGATTGAGGGCGTCGACGCCGGAGCGGCACACTGGCGGCCGCACCCCGAGCAGCACACCATCGCCGAGATCGTGCTGCACATGGGCTACTGGAAGGACGCCGCCGGTACCAGGATGGCCGGACGGCCGTGGACGTACGATGAGCAGCAGGACTGGCGCACCGTGCCGTCGGCCGACCCGGGCTGGTCGCAGGTGCGGACGGAACTGGAGACGGCACACCAGCGATTGATGCAGGACCTGCACAGCCTCGGGACCGACCGGCTCCTCGCGCCTCTGCGCAAGACTGAGTGGGAAACGCGATCCCTGCGCACCATCGACCTGGCGGTCGACATCGCGACCCACGACCACTACCACGCCGCGCAGATCTTCGTCCTCAAGCGGCTCTACGCGGGGGCGGCGACTCTTTCGCAGGCTTGACCGGCGTTGGGGTTTCTGCTACTGTCGTGGGCGCGGGTCACCGGAAGGGAGGCGCACCAGTGTTCAGGATCGTCCCGATCGTCTCAGCAGTCCGTCTGAGTGCGCCTCGTCCTGTACCAAACTAGAGTACTTGGTACGCTGAGTGCGCCTAGGTGCGGCTCACAGTTTGGTACGGGACTCGTGACCCGTAAGCAGTAATCACTTTCACTCCCGGCTTGCGGCCACGGGCGGACTGTGATCCCCGTGGCCGTTGCATGTCTGGCCGACCACAGGGTCACCGTGGCCGGTTTCGTTTTCTCGTGGCGTGAGGGGGCCGCATGGCCGTATCGTTCCGGCAACATCGAGAGTTTCTCATCGACTACCTGCGGCCGCAGTGGCTGGCGGTCGCGGTGATGAGCGCCTTGCTGCTGAGCAGCATCGGATTGCAGTTGCTCACCCCCCAGATCCTCAGCCGTTTCATCGACTCCGCCCGGGCCGGCGCGGCACCCGAGGTCCTGGTGCGTCTGGCGGTACTGTTCCTGATCGTGGCTGTCGCTGGGCAGCTGGTGTCGACAGTTTCCGTCTACGCCAGCGAGAACGTGGGATGGACCGCGACCAACAAGGTGCGCGAGGATCTGGCCCTGCACTGCCTGCGGCTGGATCTCCCGTTTCACAATGCCAAGACTCCGGGTGAAATGATTGAGCGCGTCGATGGCGACGTCACCCAGCTGTCGTCGTTCTTCTCGCAGTTTGTCCTCAGGGTGCTCGGCAACGCTGTGCTCCTGGCGGGGATCCTCGTGCTCCTGTTCCGGGCAGACTGGCGCGTGGGGGTCGTCTACACCGTCTTCACGGCCGCTGCCCTCGTAATCTTGCGACGCCTCATCGAGTCTGCTGTCCCGTACTGGAAAGAGGCCCGGCAGACCAGCGCCATCCTGCTCGGATTCCTCGAGGAGCGGCTGTCGGGCACTGAGGATATCCGCGCCAGCGGCGCGGTGCCGTACGTCATGCGGCGCTTGTATGAGGCGCTGCGCAACCAGCTGGAGAAGTCGCGGCGGGCATGGCTGCGGGGGACAATGATGTGGGCGACGACGGCCGGACTGCTGGCCGTGGGCAACGCCATCGCCTTT
>VBAP01000144.1 GCA_005882335.1 Candidatus Segetimicrobium genomatis | reverse complement strand
TTTTCGCCGCGAGGAAGCTCTCCGCGGTCGCGTAATAGATCTTGTCCTGCCCCGGCTTCATCCGCGCGGTGTAATCGGCGAGAGACACCGTCTGTTCTTCGCCGTCGGTGTGGGTGGAGGAAAAGCGCAGGAGCTTCGCGATGCGCTCGCGATTGGCGAAGTCCTCGCCAACCCCCTCCTTGAGGACGCGGCCGAATTCCCTCCAGAAGCCCGCGTACTTGTCCTTCCGGTTCTCGGCGAGGTCCTCGAGGAGCGAAAGCACGCGCTTGGTGCAGCCGGCGCGGATCGCCTTGATGTCGCGGCTCTCCTGCAGGATCTCGCGCGAGATGTTGAGCGGCAGGTCGTTCGAATCGACCACGCCGCGCACGAAGCGCAGGTAGGCCGGAAGCAGCTGCTCGGCGTCGTCCATGATGAAGACGCGCCGCACGTAGAGCTTGAGGCCGCGGCGCTCGCGCCGGTCCCACAGGTCGAAGGGCGCCCGCGCTGGAATGTAGAGGAGCTGCACGTACTCCTGCCGGCCCTCGACGCGGTTGTGCGTGTAGCCGAGCGGCGCGTCCGCGTCGTGGGCGACGTGCTTGTAGAACTCCTGGTACTGCTCCTCGGTGATGTCGGACTTCGGCCGCGCCCACAAGGCGCTCGCCTGGTTGATCGTCTCGTCCTCGTCGGTGGCCCTCTCCTCGGACGCTTCCTTGTCCCACTTCACCTTCTTCGTCACGATGGGGATCGCGATGTGATCGGAATATTTCCGGATGATGCTTTTCAGCTTCAGGTCCGAAAGCAGCTCGTCCTCGCCGTCGCGCAGATGCAGGACGACGTCGGTGCCGCGCCCTTCCTTTTCCGCGGCCTCGATCGTGAACTCCCCGCCGCCGTCGGACTCCCAGCGCACCGCCTGATCGGCCGGAAGACCCGCGCGGCGCGTCACGAGCGTCACGCGGCCGGCGACGATGAAGGAGGAGTAGAAGCCCACGCCGAACTGCCCGATCAGGCGCGCGTCCTTCGCCTGGTCGCCGGTCAGCGACTGGAAGAACTCGCGCGTCCCCGACTTGGCGATCGTGCCGATGTTCTGGACCACCTCGTCGCGCGACATGCCCACCCCGTTGTCCGACACCGCGATGGTGCGCGCCTTCCGGTCGAAGGAGACGCGGATCTTCAGTTCGGCGTCGGACCCGTACAAGGCGTTGTCGGAGAGCGCCTCGAAGCGCAGCTTGTCAGCGGCGTCGGAGGCGTTCGATACGAGCTCCCTCAGGAAGATCTCCTTGTTGCCGTACAGGGAGTGGATCATGAGGTGGAGCAGCTGCTTCACCTCGGCCTGGAAGCCCAGGGTTTCCTTCGTCGCCGCCGTCGCCATCGCCAAACCTCCACCGATCCAACAGCGCGCATATGAGGCCCGACGCGAGGCCGTTCAACCCCGCCGGACCGCGCTGCGATTCCGTGAATTTTATTCGAATATGGGCCGCGCCCGAATTTCTTGAACCCGGGAGAGCGAACGTCTATGCTGGCGGCTCGTTCCGCGCAGGCGGTCGACAACAAGAACCGGGGGGGCTCGTGACAAACTCGTCCGCAGCACCGCAGTCCGCAGGCAGCGCCGTTTCATTGAGGTTTACAGGCGAGACGGGTGAATACTTCCGTATCTGGATCGTCAACATATGCCTTTCGGTCGTCACGCTGGGCATTTATTCGGCGTGGGCGAAAGTCCGGCGCAAGCGCTACTTCTACGGCAACACCCTGCTGAACGACGCGGCATTCGAGTATCTCGCCGACCCGAAGGCGATCCTCAAGGGACGGATCGTCGTCGTCGCCGCGTTTGCGGTCTATTCCCTGGCCGGGCACATCAACCCGCTGGCCGGGCCGCTGCTGGGCCTGGTTCTTCTGGGCTTCCTGCCGTGGCTGATCGTGCGCGCCCTGCGCTTCAACGCCGTGAATTCGGCGCACCGCAACGTGCGCTTCGGCTTTCGCGCCGGCTACGGGGAAACGGCCCGGCTCCTCATCCTGCCGGTGATCCTGGTCCCGCTCACGCTCGGCCTGCTCTACCCCTATTACGCGTACCGCAAGAAACGTTTCTTCCTGGAGCACAGCAGCTTCGGGGCGACGCCGTTCGCGTTTACCGCCTCGGCGGGCGAGTACTACCTCGTCTATCTCAAGTCGGCGCTGATGTTCGTGCTGTTCCTCGTCGGATCGGCCGCGACCGTGGGCCTCGGCGCTTTGCCGCTCTACATCTGGTTTGCGGCGTACCGCGACGGCGCGATCGCGCGGCTCACCTGGGAGAGCACGCGCCTCGGCGGCCTGCGCTTCGGCTGCGCCTGGCGCACCGGGGGGCTTTTCAAGCTGTATTTCCTGAACAGCCTCGGGGTCATCTTCTCCGCCGGGCTGCTCGCGCCCTGGGCCGCCGTGCGCGCCGCGCGCTACCAGCTCGAAAGAATCTCGCTCGGGCCGCGCGAAGGAATCGGGGCGTTCCTCGCGGCCGCGCAGGAAGAGCGCAGCGCGATCGGCGACGAGGCGGGCGACCTGCTGGGATTCGATTTCGGCCTATGACGCAGGTCACGGCGCGCTACTACGACGGGAAAACGTCGCAGCAGCGCGAGGTCGTGATATGGGCGGAGCCCGGGCGCCTGCGCGTGATCGGCGACGGAGTCGACTTCAGCTGCGCCATCGCGGAGGTCCGGCCCTCGCCCCGCGTCGGAAACACCCGGCGCCACCTGCGCTTCGCCGACGGTTCCCTGTGCGAGACCGAGGACAACGACGCGGTGGACCGCATCTTCGCGGGGCTCCCTTCGGAAGCGCCCGGGCGCCTGATCCATCTCTGGGAAAGCAGGTTCGGCTACGCGGCGCTCGCGCTGGCGCTCACGGCGGCGGCCCTCTGGGCCGGAATCACCTACGGCATTCCGGCGCTGGCGAAGCAGGTGGCGTTCAGCCTGCCTCCTTCGACGGAAAAAGCGCTCGGCCGCGACGCGCTCGCGGGGCTCGACCGGGTCCTGCTCTCGCCGACGCGGCTGCCGGCGGCGCGCCGGGAGAAGCTGCGCGCGCTGTTTTCGCGCCTGGCTTCCGGCCTCGAAGGGGCGGGCGATTACCGCCTGGAGCTGCGCTCCAGCAAACGGCTCGGCGCCAACGCCCTGGCGCTGCCCTCCGGCGTCGTGGTGCTCACCGATCAGCTGGTGCGGCTTGCGCACAGCGACGACGAGATCGCCGCGGTGCTCGCCCACGAGATCGGGCACCTGCGCCATCGCCACGCCCTGCGGCGGCTGCTCCAGGATTCGGCGACCGTGCTGCTCGTGGCCGCGGTCACCGGAGACCTCACGTCGATCGTTTCGCTCGCGAGCGCGCTGCCCGCGATGCTGCTCCAGGCCAAGTACTCGCGCGACTTCGAAAGGGAAGCCGACGAATTCGCGCTCGACACCATGCAGCGCCACGGGATTCCGGCGGAATCCTTCGCGGCGATCCTGCTGCGGATAGAGCAGCGCCGGGGCGCATCCGCCGATGTGCCGGATTATCTTTCGACCCACCCGGCGACGCGCGAGCGCGCCGCGCGCTCGCGCGCCGCGCGCTGAACGCGCGACGCCCCGGAACTCGCCGGCGCGCGGCCTGTCTTTAACACGGGACCCGCTCATGCTCCCTTCGGCTCAAGCCCCCCGGCCGGCCGAAGGGGCGCTGCCGAAAGGCATTGCGCGGGTCACTTCGGTCGAAGGCGTCACCGAGTACCGCCTCGCGAACGGCCTCAGGATCCTGATGATCCCCGACCGCTCGATCGACACGATCACCGTCAATGTCACCTATCTCGTCGGCTCGCGCCACGAAGGCTACGGCGAGACGGGCATGGCGCACCTGCTGGAGCACCTCATGTTCCGCGGCACGCGGCGCTTTCCGGACATCAAGGCGGACTTCCAGCAGCGCGGAGCCCGCTACAACGGCAGCACCTCGTTCGACCGGACCAATTACTTCGAGACTTTCCCGGCGAGCGCGAAGACGCTCGATCACGTCCTGGAGGTCGAGGCGGACCGCATGGTGAACGCCCCGATAGCGAGGAAGGACCTCGATGCGGAGATGACCGTGGTGCGCAACGAGTTCGAGTCGGGGGAGAACAGCGCGTTCAACGTGCTGCGCGAGCGCGTCGCCGCGAGCGCCTATCTCTGGCACAACTACGGACGCGCGATCATCGGGGCGCGATCGGACATCGAGAACGTCCCGATCGAGCGGCTGCAGGCGTTCTACCGGTATTACTACCAGCCGGACAACGCGGTCGTGCTGGTGTCGGGCAAGCTGGACGAATCGACCGCGCTCAGGCTCGTGCAGAAGCACTTCGGCAGGATTTCGAAGCCGTCGCGCACGCTGCGCGGGACCTATACCGTCGAGCCTACCCAGGACGGGGAGCGCACGGTCACGCTGCGGCGGGCAGGCGACGTGCAGCTGGTCTCGGCGCTCTACCACATGCCTCCGGGAACGCACCCGGAGTACGCGGCCGTGGACGTGCTGGTCGCGCTCCTCAATCACGTGCCCTCGGGCCGGCTGCACAAGGCGCTCGTCGGCACCGGGCTCGCGAGCTCCGTGTTCGGCACCGAGCGGCAGCAGCGCGAGGCGGGCTTCGCCTACTTCGGCGCGACCCTGCGGCAGGACGCGTCCCTCGAAGCGGCGCGCGATGCGCTGCTCGGCGTCCTCGAGGGCTTCGCGCGCAACCCCGTGACGCAGGACGAAGTCGAGCGCGCGCGCACGCGGCTTCTCA
>VBAP01000143.1 GCA_005882335.1 Candidatus Segetimicrobium genomatis | reverse complement strand
CCTCGGACTCGCGTTCTGGATCGTCGGCCTGCCCAACGCGCTCTTCTGGGGCGTCGTCACGATGGTGTTCGGCATCCTGCCGATCGTCGGCAGCGGACTCGTCTGGGTACCGGCGGCGATCGCCTTGCTCGTCGCCAGCCGCCCCGGCCCCGCCGCCATCATCACGTTGGTCGGCGCATTCGTGGGGAACGTCGACTACATCCTGCGACCGATGGTGTTCCGCCGCTGGGCGAACATTCACCCGCTCGTCACGCTGGTCGGTGCCCTCGCCGGCGTGCCGTTCTTCGGGATCCTGGGGCTGCTGATCGGCCCTCTGGCCCTGAGCTACTTCTTCGAGTTGGTCAAGATGTACAGGGAGGAATACCTCAGTTAGCGCGTCGTGAATCGCATCGGTCCGTTCGGCCGCACGAGGTCGAGCGGATCGACGGTGATGCGCCCGTAGGCGGCGAACCAGTGGAGGTGCGGCCTGGTCACGCGTCCGGAAGACCCCACGCGGCCGATCACCTGGCCGACGTCGACCGTGTCACCGGGCACCGCGAGCACGCGGCTCAGATGGAAGTAGCCGGTCACGAGACCGGCACCGTGGTCGACGAGAATGGTGGTCCCACTGTAGTAGAGATCGGCGACCAACGCGACGACGCCGCGGTTCGCCGCTCGCACTGGGGCGCCGAGTTGCCCGGCGAAGTCGACGCCCCAGTGACGGCTCCGCAGTACCTCGTTGAACACGCGAGCCACGCCGAATACACTCGTCACTGCGCTGGAACGCGGCCGCACGAACGGGACACACCACAGCCTTGGGGTGTCGTGCGCTCGCTGTCTCACCTCCTGGACCAACTCCTGCTCGAGCCGGATGCGCTCGGCCAGCGAATCCGGCGGCTGTGCGAACTGGGGAGCCACGCGGAGCCGCTCCCGCGGGACTCGGCGACGCGCCACCGGCAACGCCGCGATCACCGTGTCGCCTGTGCTGTCGTCGCGCTCCATGACGACGCGAACCACTGCGCTGTCCCGCGCCTCGAACGGCGTCGCGCCGATCGCACGGAACCCGTCCGCTGACCACTCGAAGTGCAGCGGCTCGCCCGCCAGCTCGCCGTACACCGCGGTCACACTATCGCCTGCGGACGGGCGCACCACGACGCGCACCAACGATCCCTGGAGGGGGACACGGGGCCACCAGGCGACCTGCGGCGACCGGGCGGTTCCCTGCCCCGTGGCGATCGCCGGAACGAGGGACAGCGTGAGCGCGACGAAGTATCGGAAAGCAGTCGGCATGGGGCAGGATACCCGGCCCCGACTACTGTGATCCGGCCCGCGCGATCTCGAGCTCGGCGCGCGCGCCGTCGCTCTTCTCCATTAACGCCAGGTAGTCTCGATAGCGCGTCCGCGCGGTCGTGACATCGCCCGCTAGCTCCGCGGCGCGCGCCGCGCCAAACAAGCTGCGCGCGCGATTCGGCTGCTGGGCAAGCGAAGCCGCGTATGCCTTCGCCGCATCGCTGGGGCGGCCCAGCTCGAGCAGCAGGTCGCCGAGCAGCTCGCGCGCGGGCAGGACACCGCCGGGAGTCACCGGGTGCTTCTGGGTGACATCTTCCAGGTCCGCGGCGCTCGCGGCCAAGCGCACCGCTCCGGCCGTGTCACCCATCGCGCGGGCGAGCCACGCCGACGCTGCGAGGCGCTGGGTGCGCACTTGTCCCGCCCAATAGGAGTGCGCGCCGCCCGCCGCGCCTTCCACGCGTTCGACGTCGTCGAGGGCTGAGATCGCGGATCGCGCGCCTGCGGAGTCGCCGCTCCGCGCCGAGCCCAGCGCGCGTGCGAAGTAGGTGATCGCCTCCGCGGCGCGCCACTCGGGGGCCGGACGGACGGCGAGCGCCGCCGCCTCCCGCCACCGGCCGCGCTCGAGCGCGTAACGCGCCGGGATCGCGGCGAGCGCGTACTCGTTCGTGAGTGACCCGACGGGGTAGACCGCGGTGACGGCAGCCGCCTCATCCACTACGTGCTTGGCTTCGGCATCCCGACCCCGCTGCAGGTAGGCGTACACCATGTAGTCCCACGCGTGCCCGCGCTGGTCCCACAGCGCGTTCAAGTGACGCTCGTCCTCGAAGGCGCGGGCGGCAGCGGCCGATCGGGTATTGGACGCGATGGCGTCGTCCCACAGGCCCAGCCGAGTGAATATGTGGGACGGCATGTGCTGCGCGTGCGGCGCGTCGGGGGCGATCTCCGCGTACCGACGCGCAGCGTACAGTCCGAGGCGGGCGAGCTGGGGAACGTCGTTCGTGTGGATCAGGTAGTGGGCGAGACCGGGATGGCGCGGCTCAACCTTGAACAGAGGCTCGAGAATCGCGTCGGCGCGCTTCTGATAGCCGAACGTCGTGTCGGTCGCATTCTCCTGGGCGAGCGCGATGAGCGACAAGGCGTAGAAGATCGACGCTTCACGGTCGCGCGGGTGGCGGCGCCGGAGACCCTCCATGGCATGCGCGTACGCGACGAGGCGCGTCTTGTGGTCCGTTCCGCCGTAGTCCGCATAGTACGTGCGGATGGCAGTCAAGTAGTCCCGCTCGCGCGGCGTCCGGGCGAGCGCGAAGCCCCGTTCGCTCGCCGCGAGACCGGCCGCGAGCTCCGCGCCGACCGGCGGCGTCCAGAGCTGGTGGAACAGGCTCATCGCCTGCCCCCAGTAACCCATCGCGCACGTCGAGTCGACGGCGACCGCGTCCCGGAACGTGTCCGCTGCCTTCTCGTACCAGAAGGAGTGCAGCAGAGCAACCGCCTGCTCGAAGCGCGTCCGCGCCTCGGGCGTACACGATACCGGGAACACGACGCGACCGAGCGCCTCGGCGTGATGGTCGTGGGCCGCCTGGGCGGCGAGGCGACCGACCAGTCCGAGGCACAGCGCGACGGGAGCGGCCAATCGGGAAGCGGAGCTCATGGACACTGGCTGCCTGAAAGTTTCACGATCAAATGTGCAAGGTTCACTCGGGTGCGCCAGGGACTTGTGCCGCGAGCGCCAGCGCCACCCCGTTGGACCACCCGAACCCATCCTGCGTCGCGTACTCGCCCCCGCCGGCCCGCCGCTGCACATCGACCACGTCGTACTTTTCCATCATTTTGCCGGTCGACCGATAAGTGCGGCGGTTCAGCGCGAGCCACCGGTCGCGGGCGACATCGGCCAGATCCGCGCGACCGTAGCGGCGAACGCCCTCGATCGTCAGCCATTCCAAAGGCGGCCATCCGTTGGGGGCGTCCCACTGTTGGCCTGAGGCCATCAACGTCGTGACGAATCCGCCGGGCTTCAAGAACTCCCGCTCGAGCCGGGCGGCGACGGCGCGACCTTGCTCGGGAGTCGCGAGCCCGAAATACAACGGGGACGCGGCCGCCAGGGTGGGCCGGTCCGTCACACGCTCTCCACTGCGCCACCGAACGTCGTAGAAGAACCCCGTTGCAGGATCATACGCGGCGGCCAGCAGGGCGCGACGACGGTCCTCGGCCGCCTCGGCGAACTGTGTCGCGACGCCCGCGTCTCCTGCCCGCCCGCGGAACGCCCGGAGCGCGGCGATCATCCGCTCGGCATGATAGAGGAGACTGTTGAGATCCACCGGGACCAGGTCCGTCGTCTCCAGCGTGCGCAGGTCTTTCGGGTCACGCATCCAGCGGCTCGAGAAGTCCAAGCCGCTCTCGGCCGTGGCCCGAACGTTCCGATAAAACCCTTCGCGGCGCGCGTCTGCGAGCGTCTGACCCACCTCGTAATCCGGGCGGTAGGACTCCGGCCTGGGGTCGGCTCGGTCGTCCCAGTAGCGGTTGAGCAGCGGCCCGCCGTCCGAGAGCCGCACGACGCGGCGGTACGCCTGGCCCGCCCCCGGTGCCAGACGCTCCGCTCCATTCATCCAGAAGGCGTGCTCCGCTTCCAGCGCGTCGAGGTATGGCAGGGCCTGCGTGGTATCCGTTGCCCGCGCGTACAGCCCGACCATGGCGGCGAAGAACGGTGGCTGGCTGCGGCTGAGGTAGTACGTCCGGTTGCCGTTCGGGATGTGCCCGACCGTCCCGATCAGGTGGGCGAAGTTGTCGAGCATGCTTTTCACGAGATCGGTCCGACCGCTCGCAACGAGCCCGAGCATCGTGAAGTACGAGTCCCAGTAGTAGACCTCGCGGAAGCGGCCGCCGGGG
>VBAP01000146.1 GCA_005882335.1 Candidatus Segetimicrobium genomatis | reverse complement strand
ATCTTCAAGACCGGGTATCGGTTGAAAACGTAGGTCTCGTCGCCGCCGCGGTGAAAATCGCCACCTGGAACGTCAACGGCATCCGCGCGCGCCAGGTGCAGCTGCGCGAGTGGCTGGAGCGCGACCGTCCGGACATCGTGTGCCTGCAGGAGCTGAAGGCGGAGGCCGCGCAGATTCCCGAGCAGGTGAAGCTCGAGGACTACGACACTTATTGGCACGGGCTTCGCGCCTACTCCGGGGTGTCTCTGCACATCAGGAAAGGCCTGTTCGATGCCGGGCCCGCGTTCAGCCACCCCGAGTTCGACATGGAATCGCGCATCGTGCAGGCCGAGCTGGGGAAGCTCGTCCTCGCCTCGGTGTACGTGCCGAACGGCGGCAAGGACTACGAGGCGAAGCTCGGCTTCATGATCAAGCTTGCGGCGTGGGCGAAGCAGCTGCACCGGGAAGGGCGCGAGATCGTACCGACATGGACGTGCATCCGAGCGAGCGCAAGCCGGAGGTCATCGGGCAGCGGGAGGAGGAGCGCGAGCTCCTCGAGAGGCTTCTCGGCGACCGCCTGGTGGACGTCGGCCGCGCTATGGACCCCGACAATCCGAACCTTTTCACCTGGTGGGCGCCCTGGCGCAACCTGCGCCAGCGCAACATCGGCTGGCGCCTCGACTACATCCTCGCCTCACCGACGATCGCGGCGCGCGCGGCGAGCTGCGCCGTTCTCGCCGACGTCGGAACGAGCGACCATGCGCCGGTGGTGATGGCTACGGCGTAGGTCGGATCACGCTGTCGATCCAGCCCGCCAACGCGTCCAGCATCTCGACTCTCACCTCCGCATCCTTGCGCCCTGCACGCGCCGGCACGTGAAACGAATGGTCGGCGTCCGCGAAGAGCTTCAACGTCGCGCGCGCGCCGAGCCGTTCGACGAGCGGCTGCAGAAGCTCCAGGTGCGCGAGCTCGTCGCGGGCACCCTGCAGGAAGAGCATCGGAACCTGCACGTCGAGGAGATGCCTGCCGCGCTCGCTCGACGGCCGCTCGGGCGGATGCAGCGGAAATCCGAGGAAGGCGATGCCGCGCACGCCCGGCAACGGCGCTGCGGCCTGCGCCTGCGAGGTCATGCGGCCGCCGAAGGATCTGCCGCCCGCGACGAGGGGAAGACCGGGCGCCAGTCGCGGCGCCTCCTCAACCGCGGCGCGCACGGCGGCGTGCGCGAGCTCGGGTATATCCGGGCGCTTGGAGCCGCGCTCCATGTAGGGAAATTGATAGCGCAGCGTGGCGACGCCGCGCTCGGCGAGCCCCGCCGCGACGGAAGCCATGAACGGATGCGCCATGCCGGCCGCCGCGCCGTGCGCGAGCACGTAGCAGGCGCGCGCGTCGGCCGGCGCCTGCAGCAGGCCGGAGACGCGCTGCGCGTCGCCGAGATCGATGGTGACGGGTCGCGGGCCGGACGTCATGCCGCATGCTAACCCGCTCGCGAATTCCCGGCGAGCGCAAGGCGCGTCGGGCGGGGCGGGCAGGCCGGAGCGCCAGACCGGGCCCGGGCGCCGCGATCTCTACCGCAGCACCTGGACCGTCGCCTGAGCCAAGGTTTTCGCTCGGAGGTTGTCGGTCACGGTGATCTCGAACACGACGATGCCCGGCTTGAAGTTCTTCGGGACGAAGAAATCGAGGATCGGCTGGTTCGTGACCGCGAGCGAGATCGGATCCCCGGCCACCTGGCGCCAGGACCAGCTCACGACCTGGCCGTCGATGTCGTTGGTCATCGCGACGAGCTCGCCCGAACGCCCGCGATACACGTAGGTGGTGCCCGGGGGGTTGAAGTAGACCGTCGGCGGCTGGTTCGCGACCGACAGGATCGTGCCGCTCGGCGCAGAGTCGGCCGTGCCGTCGTTCACCACGAGCGTGAGGGTGTAGGTGCCCGGGAGGAAGAACCCGCTGTTCCCCATGAACGTTCCGGCGGGCTGGCCGTTCGCGTCCTTCGCGCTCCACTTGTAGATCAGCGCGTCGCCGTCGACATCGGAGGAGCCCGACGGATTGAACGCGATGAGCTCGTTGCCGAGGCCCGCGTACGGTCCGCCCGCCTTCGCGACCGGCGGATGGTTGGGGATGTCGACCGTCACGCTCACCGGATCGGACTGCTTGAAGCCGTCGCTGACCGTGAGGGTCGCGGTGTAGCGGCCCTTGTACTGGTAGGTGTACGTCGGCCTCACGCCGGTGCCCGGGACGGCGTTCGCGTAGATGTCGCCGAAGCTCCACAGGTAGGAGAGGCTGTCGCCGTTCCGGTCGAACGACTTCGAGCCGTCGAACGCGAGCGGTTGCTTCACGATGCCCGAGTACGGCCCGCCGGGATTCGCGACCGGCTTGTAGTTGTACGGCGTCTGATAGAAGCGCAGCGCCGTGCCCTCCGGAACCAGCAGCGGATACGGCGTGCCCTCGTACGCGTCCACGTCCTCGGTGCCGATCGCGGCGCTGTAGCCGTGATCGTAGGAGAAGCCGCCGAAGGTCGTGTCCTGATACTGGAACACGATGTCGTTGCTGCTTTCGTACAGGGTCATCTCGAAAGTGCCTTCCCCGAGCGCGAACACCTGCTGCACGTTGACCCAGGCGATGGTGAGCCGCCGGGCGGGCGCCACCCCTTCGAGGAGCGTGTAGATCCTCGTGTTCGCGTCGGACTGGAAGATGTCGCCGAAGGCTCCGATCACGTCGTTCGGCGGAAAGGAGTTCGGCATCGGCTTCACCAGCCAGAAAAGGGCGTACCACGGCTGCGCGTCGAACGTGACGTAGCCGTTGATGCTGATGGTGAGGCTGTCGCGGTCCTGCCCGTAGAAGTTGAAGTTGAAGCCGATCGGGACGGTCGCCACCGTCAGCTGGCCGAAGGTGTACGCCGTGCCTCCCGTGGCGTCGATCCAGGCGTAAGGCAGCTGCTCGTACTTGTAGCTGGTCAGGTTCCGCACGCTGCCGGAGACCGAGCGCGCGACGGGCTGGAAGCCCGCGGAAGCCGCGACTATCGTGACCGTCACCGGGCCGTCTCCGGCCGGGCTCCAGTCGTTCGCGTAAAGGCCGTCGTTGGCGGCGCCGTCGCCGTGCGCGCCGTCGTCGTACAAGGTCAGCGGCGGATCGCCCGTGGAAAAGCTCGCCGTGACGCTCGCGCCCGTCACCACGTCGCAGGACATGAGCTGCGCGGCGATCCGCGTGGTCGTCTGGTTGTAGGCCTTGAATCCGGCCGCGGGCGCCATGGCCTGCAGCACGAGCAGGTTCGGGACGCAGTGCAGGGCGTTCACGGCGTTGAGCCGCCCGCCGCTCGCCACGCGGTCCGAGAGCGCCGCGACGGGGTCGGCGGTGGAAGACAGCAGGCCCTTCAGCACGGCCGGGCCGCGCGTGGGGTCCTGCGCGAGAAGCAGCGCCGCGGCCCCCGAGACGTGCGGCGCCGCCATGGACGTGCCGCTGAGATACTTGTAGCCCGACGGATCGCTGCAGCAGGGGTTGCCCGCCGCCGGCACCGTCGAGAAGATGCTCACGCCCGGCGCGCCGAGGTGCACCGAGGCCGGCCCGTAGTTCGAGAAGGACGCGAGGTTGTCGGAGGCGTCGGTGGCCGCGACGCTCACGACGTTGGGCAGCGCGTAGCCGGCGGGATAGAACGGCGCGGCGTCGTTGTTGCTCGCGTTGTTCCCGGCCGCCGCGACGAACAGCACGCCGGCGGCGTTGGCGGCGGAGATCGCGTCGGCGAGCGCCTGCGAATACTCGCCGCCGCCCCAGCTGTTGTTCATCACCCGCGCGCCCATGTCGGTGGCGTAGACGACGGCGTCGATCGCGTCCGAGGTGAAACCGTAGCCGTCGGCCCCGATGAATTTCACGCTCATCAGGCGCACGTTCCAGTTCACCCCGGCGACGCCGATGCCGTTGTCGCCG
>VBAP01000017.1:532-23802 GCA_005882335.1 Candidatus Segetimicrobium genomatis | reverse complement strand
GCATCCAGTCCGAGGTCATGCTCGAGGCGGTGCAGATCCTCCGCCGTCATGTCAGGGTTGTTCTCGTACGCCGCCATCGGCCCGCCGGGGATGACGTGCAGGAGTAGAAACACCACGAGGCTGATGAGCCACAACAGCGGCACCGCCTGAAGGAGGCGCCGGAGCACGTACGCTCCCATCCTGGACCTCCCTTATCGCAGGGACCAGTCCTCGGCGTTCCAGCCAAGGCGATCCCAGACGTTGGTCACCCACCCCTGCATTCGATCCCGGTACGCGTGAATCGAGCTGCGATCGTACAGATAGATGTGCGGCCGGTCCTTTACGATCTCGCCCATCACCGCGCAGTAGGCTTTCTTCCGGACACTGATGTCTGGACTGTTCTTGGCCAAGTTGATGTTATCGTCGGCCGTCTTATTGGCCCAGCGCGCGTAGTTGAATCCGGCGCCGTTGTTGGCCGCCGTGGGGATGCTCCACGACCCGAAATACCCCTCGATTTGAGACTGCGGGTCGACATCGGGGTTCGTCGTGTACAACACGACATCAAAGTGCCCATGCTTGCGGAACGCTCCGCTGGCCCACGAGCCGAACAGCACCGGCGATGGCACGTTCTCGATGTAAAACTCCAGCCCGATCTGCTTCATGTAGTCGATCAGCAGCTGCTCGGCCTGCTCACGGAGCTTGTTGCCCGTCGTCGTCTGCAGCTTCAGGCGAAGTCGGCTCCCGTCTTTCGCGTACCTCGCGCCCTGCGCCACCCGGATCCCATCGGAGCCCGGCTTCCATCCCGCCTGCTCCAGGAGCTGTCGGGCGCGAGCGGGATCGTACTCGCTAGGCTTCGTCGCGCACCGGGCCCAGCCGATATGGAGTTCGTTGGTGCCGATGGTCGCCAGGCCAAACAGCAGTTTATCAATGATCTCCTGCTTATTGATCCCCAGTTCGATCGCTTCGCGCACTCGGGGATCTCCAAGAATTGGATGCGGGTTCTTCTCCACCTGGTCGGCCGGCGGTCCATCGAGCGTTGGATCGGCGAGGTTCAACACGAGTCGCTCGGCGAAGGAACTGGGAGCCGAGCTGATTTTCACGCCCACCGCAGACTGCAACTCCGGAACGTCGGACTCCACCAGATCCCACAGCACATCGACCTCGCCGGTCTTGATCAGCTGCTTTCCGACCTCGCGGCTGGGCGTGATCCGGATGATCACAGCGTTTAGGTACGGCTTCCCCGCCTCACGATAGTACCGGTTGGGGATGAAGGTGATGTGATCCCCCGAGACCCATTCCAGCATCGTGAACGGTCCTGTCCCGACCGGCTTACGGTTGTAGGCCCAGCGCGGCATGTCCGCAGGATCGCCTGCGGCGTGCCTGGGCATGATGTAGTCGAACCGGCTCAAGAACGGCGCGTTGAAGCTCTTGTACTTCACGACGACCGTGGCGGGGGTTGGACAATCCACCGTCTCGATGTCGCGGTAACCAGTCGTGCTCACCGCGCCGCTCTTCGGATTCACGATCGCCTGCCAGGTGAATCGCACGTCGTCGCAGGTGACCGGCTGACCGTCTGACCACTTCAAGTTGTCCTTAAGGTGATAGGTAATGGTCCTGCCGTCGTCCGCGACACCACCGTTCTGCCGCGATGGGACCTCTTTGGCTAGGAGTGGGAAGTACTCACCGTCCGAGTTCACCCCCAGCAGTCCCTCGACGCTGAATATGTCCACCTCAAATGAGGCAGTCTGAGTAGCGATGTACGGGTTTAACGTTTCAGGTTCTTGATAGAGCGCGAACGTCAGCACGCCGCCGCGTTTAGCCTGGGGAAACGCAGGGACCGGCCACGTGGCCAGGAGCACCGCCACCAGCCCGATCGCCACCAGGGTCCTTCTAACACCCGCCGCGTTCATCGCCACACCTCCAAATTCCGTCCCCTCACCCTACCCTCTCCCGGCGGGAGAGGGGGGAGAGGTGCTCACAGCTTTAACCGAGGATCAAGCGCGTCCCGCAGCCCGTCACCGAAGAAGTTAAAGCACAGCACTGTGAGGAAGATCATCGCCCCTGGCCAGAACGCCAGCCATGGCGACGTCCACATGTAGCTTTGCGCGTTTTGGAGCATGTTGCCCCACGACGGGGTCGGCGGCTGGATGCCCACCCCGAAGTAGGACAGCGCCGCCTCGGTGAGAATGGCTCCGCCCACGTCCAGCGTGGCGGCCACGATGATCGGCGCGAGCGCATTCGGCAGCAGGTGCCGGAAGATGATGCGCGTCTCGTTCGCGCCCATGGCCCGCGCCGCGTCGGCAAAATCCTGGGTCTTTAATCGCAGGATCTCGCCGCGGACCAGGCGGGCGGCGATTGTCCACCCAAACAGGCCGATGATGGCCACAATCGGCACGATGCCGCCGCCGAAATAGCGACCCAGCAGCAGGAGCACGCCAAAAATCGGGAGCGTCAGCACGATGTCGGTCAGACGCATCAGGACGTTGTCGACGACCCCGCTGTAGAAACCCGCCATCACGCCGACCAGCGTACCCAGCGCCACCGCGGATAGCGCGGCGGCGAAGCCGACCAGCAGCGAGACGCGGCCGGCGAACAGCAGCCGGGTCAGCACGTCGTGGCCAAGATCATCTGTGCCCAGCAGGTGGCGGGGCGCAAACGGCTGGCCGAAGCGGTTGAGCAGGTCAATCTGCTCAAATTTGTATGGCGCGATCCAGGGAGCGAACACCGCCACCGCGATCAGCAGAACGATGATCAGCAGGCCTCCCATCGCCAAGCGGTGACGGCGCAACCGCCTCCAGGCGATCTGCCAGTATCCCTCTCCGGCCTGCGCGGCCGGTACCGCCGCTGTCAGCGCCGGCACCGAGATCGCATTGCGCACCATCCCTTAGCCCTGAACCCTCCTAGTCATACCTGATCCGCGGATCGAGCAGTGCGTACCCAACATCGGCGATCAGATTGAAGATCAGGACCAGCACGGCCAGGAACATGAGCACAGCCTGCGCAGCCAAATAGTCGCCGCCGATGACCGAGTCCACCAGAAGGCGCCCCACCCCCGGCCAGGCAAACACGGTTTCCGTGATGGGTGCGCCGGCGAACAGGCCGGAGATGGACAGCGCCATGATCGTCACCAGCGGAATGAGCGCATTGCGCAGCGCGTGTTTGTTGACGACCACGCCCTCGGCCAGTCCTTTGGCGCGCGCGGTGCGCACGTAGTCCTGCCGGATGACCTCCAGCATGCTGGACCGCGTATAGCGCGTGTACGTCGCCATCGACAACAACGCTAGCACGATAGACGGCAGGATCATGTAGCGCACCCGGTCCAGGAAAAACGGCAGCCCGCCGGGGACGCCCGGGGTACTGATGCCGCCGGGCGGCAGGACCAGCCCGGCCAAGCCCGGGATCTGAGTCCACGGGTGCCAGACGGCAAACAGATAGATGGCCATGATGCCAAACCAGAACACGGGGATAGACACCCCAAAAAACGTGAAGGTCGTGGCCGTGTAGTCCAGAGTCGAATACTGATGCAGCGCCGAGAAGATCCCCACCGGGACCGCCACCGCGATCGCCAGGACAAACGCGGTCACAGTGAGCCAGAGGCTGTTGCCGATGCGGTCCTGCATCAACTCGGTGACGGGCTCTTTGTAGGTGCGCGAGAACCCCAGGTCGCCCTGCACCGTACGGCCCAACCATTTCAGGTACCGGATGTGGATGGGCTGATCCAACCCGTAGAGGTGTTTCAGCCGGACGACGTCTTCGGGCTTCACGCGAGGGTCGGAGGAGATGAGCAGGTCGACGGGATCCCCTGGCGCGAGCGTCAGCAGGGCGAACATCAACACGGAGATCCCCAGCGCAATGGGGATCATCTGCACCAGCCGCCGGAAAATGTACCGCTGCACGCGATTGTCCTTTCCCGGCCTAAGGAACTCTGGAGCCGACTATGAAGCGCCGGCTCCAGAGTCCGACTAGCCGATCACTGCCAGAACCACCGGTGCGCGTTCCAGGTCTCATACGTGCCGCTCAGCGAGAGGGCCGAGTAGCCCTGCAGGCCGGTTTTCGCCGCCGACACGGAGACGCGGATGTAGAGAGGGATCGCCGGCAGGTCCCGCGCGAAAATGGCCGCGCTGTCGTTGAGCAGCTTGTTCCGCTTGGCCTCGTCGACCTCGCTGCGGGCTGCCAGGCAGATCTTGTCCATGTCGGCATTCTTGTAGCCCGGGTAGTTCTGCCCTGACCATCCGTTCTTCTCGTTCGGGATGCTCTCCGTCGTGTAGAGCTCGGCGCAGTCGGAGATGGGGGACTGGAGCCACGCATACATCGCCAGCGCCTTGTACTTGCGCTGGTTGGTGATCTCGCCAAAGTAGACACGAGCGGGGTAGTTTTGGATCGTGATCTCGATCCCGATGTCCTTCAGGTTTTGCTGGATGATCTGCTCCACCTGTTCCCGCACCCGGTTGCCGGCGGTGGTATTCAGTTCCAGCGCCAGTCGCTGCCCGGCGGCGTTGCGAAGGATGCCGTCGGAACCCGGTGTGAACCCGGCTTCCTGCAGCATCGCGCGGGCCCTGGCCGGATCATACGGATACTTCTGGACGGCATCGGTGTACCCGGGATGACGCGGCGGCAGGTACGTGTTGGACACCGGCTGCTTGCCCTCAAACAACTGCTGGGAGATGCCCTCACGGTTGATGCCGTAGGCCAGGGCCCGGCGAACCCGAACGTCCTGAAGGAGCGGGTTGTCAAAGTTGAGGTCTATGTGCTCCCAGATCAGCCCGGGTTCGAAGTACACTTTGAACCGACCGCTAGACTGCTTGTCCAGCTGCACCGCCAGGTCAAATGTGATCCCGGTGGTGCTGATGGCGTCGATGGCGCCGGAGAGCATGTTTGCGACCAGCGCGTTGGTGTCGGGGATAAAGCGCCACGTGATGCGCTTGATCTTCGGCGCACCGAAGATTGGGTGATCGCCGACCGACTCCACCGTCAGAGATGAACCCTTCCGCCATTCCACCAATTTGTAGGCACCGTCGCCGACTGTGAACTTGGGGTCGTTGCCGAACGGGGCTTCGTTGAGTTTTGTCGGATTGTCTCGATAATAGCGCTCCAGCGCGTGGCGGGGCGTCGCGCCATATTCGGTCACCGCGGCGTTCGCATGCGCGTAACGCTCCTTCCAGTTCACCGTGATGTCGAGACCCTCCGCGCCTTTCGTGCACAAGACGTTGGCGATACGCTTCGTGATATCGCGCGTCACCACCGGGACCTGCTCGTTGCGGGCGACGCTGTTGCCGAAGACGTAGTCGCCGCAGGTGACGGGCTTTCCGTCTGACCAGTTGCGCGCCTTGACTTTCCACACCAGCGTCATCTTTTCGCCATCGAGCTTCCACGTGCCGTCCTTCAGGCTCGGCATGTACTCGACGCCTTGTGGAAACTGTTTCCAGGTATTGTCCCGCTGCACGTCGTCCACGAAGATCGTCGCCTGCACTCCGCGGGCTGCAGCCATCTCCACAAACATCGGATTCAGATAGTCGGGCTCCTGAGATATGCCGATCACGACAGTGTCACGACCTGCGGTCGGCTGTGCCTGGACCCCGGCAGCAGGCCAGACCGTGAGCGTGAGCAGCGTCATGAGCAGCAGTGAGACCCACTGCCAGCGTACTCGCATCTCACTCACCCTCCACGAGCAGATTTGGGACGTACCCTTTTGCAAACCAGCAGAGTATCACCCTCCAGCGAACATTGCGGATTACGAATTACCAATTGCGAATTTGCCCGTCGGTTCGACATCCGCAATCCGCAATCTCCTGGGTTAGTGCAATCCCCGGGTCACCCACTCCATCGGGTTCAGGGTTAGTTCGCGATCCCGCAGGTCTGCCGAATCGACCCGCGGCGCTACTGCAACGGGATCCGGTCGTTTCGCTGTGACACCCTCTGGGCGCACTTCTGTCTTCGACCGGCGGACCGGTGGAGTGCGCATGCTGTCCAGGAACCAGTCCACATCCGTTTTGCGGATCCGATAGGCCTTGCCGACTTTGGAGGCTCTGAGGCGGCCCTCGCGGATATAGCGGTAAACGGTGAGTCGGTTGAGTTGCAGGTAGGCGGCAACCTGGTCGACGGTCAAAATATCCGACCAGGCGCCATTTGGGCCAGACGGCATGGCAGGGTCCCCTCCGAATTCACTAAAGTACACTATCGTATACGATATAGGTACGATTATTCCTTGTTCTAGGTTCTGTCGGGACCTGGCATCTCTCCTACCATGGGTATCGTCTCCATAGCCAAATCGCAAACCCAGCTGCATTTCGCCAAACAAACGTTTGGATTACGACCCGGGCAACGCCCCCAAACGCCTTTCCGCTCCCCCGTGCGCATTCTCGGGTCCAGGCGTCGCGCAGCCTGACCTACCGACGCGAGTCTCGCACATGCTGAACAGCACCAAATAGGCCGATCCCTAATCCAACCACCGACACAGCAAAGGCTCCGAAGGCGAGGAGAAAACCAGAGGCCACGCGCCCAATGACCATGAGGAGCAGCACCAGCCAGCTCAGAATAAGCAAGACAAGCCCGACCACCGCCAGCCCGAGAGAATCCCCCTCGCGCGGCATTTCGGTCATGCCCGGGAGGGTGCTGGTGGACCCCCCTGCCCGCGCTCGTCGTAGAGCCAGCACGCCACGCGGTGGCCGGGGGCTGGCTCGAAATCGGGCGGGATCTGAACCTCGCAGATCCCCTTCATAAAAGCAGGACATCGCGGATGGAACCGGCATCCGGACGGTGGGCTGAGCAGGCTGGGCGGTTCTCCTGGAGGCACCACTCGTACGCGCGACGCATTCTCCGGATCCGGATCCGGGATGGCTGCCAGCAGCGCCTGAGTATACGGGTGTTGCGGATTTCGCAGGAGGTCATCGGTGGAAGCCTGCTCGATGATCATCCCCCCGTACATGACGAAAACGCGCTCACAGAAATACCGAACGGTGGACAGGTCGTGGGTAATGTAAATGATGCTCAGGTTGTACCGGGCCTGGAGTCCCCGAAGGAGCTGCAGGATTTCGATGCGCACTGACGCGTCGAGCATCGACACGGGTTCATCGGCGACAATCAGCTGCGGTCTGAGGATCATGGCTCGGGCAACTACGAGCCGCTGCTGCTGCCCGCCGCTGAGCATATGGGGGAAACGCGGGAGAAAATCTTCGACCGGAGACAGCCTCACCTCGTCCAGCACCTCGCGGATGCGCTGCATCCGCGCCCCCGGGTTCGCCTCCCCGTTGATCGCCAGCGGCTCTTCCAGGATCCGCTGGACATTCATGAACGGTGGCAGTGCGCCGTAGGGATCCTGCTGCACGTAGCCGACGCGAGACCGGTAGCGGCGCAGATCCTTCTCCCCGCCGACCTCTCTGCCCTCAAAAATGATTTCCCCTTGGCGGGGGCGGTGCAGGCCCAAGATGGTCTTTGCCAGCGTGCTCTTGCCGCTGCCGCTCTCTCCTACCACGGCCACCGCCTCGCCGCGGTGCAATTCGAAATCCACCCCGTCCACGGCGCGCACGAACCCCACCCGCACGAATCCCCACCGCCGCAGCTCAAACCACGTACGCAGCCGCCGCACCGTGAGGAGCACCTCGTCAGGCATCCCGGTCCTCACCGGTACAACCAGCACTTCACCAGCCGGTTGTCCACTTTCAGCATCGGCGGCTCCTCGCTGCATTTGTCGAAGCGGTACGGGCAGCGGTCCGCGAACCGGCAGCCTGGCGGAGGATTGATCAGGCTGGGAGGCCGGCCCGGAATGAATTCCAGCGTCTTTTCTGCCCGCAGCGTCGGCACGCTTGCCATCAGCGCCCGCGAGTATGGATGGAGCGGCTCTCGATAGAACTGCTCGGCTCGACTCGTCTCGACCAGCTGGCCGGCGTACATCACCGCGGCATCATCGGCGATCTCGCTGGCGGCGGCGATGTCGTGGGTGATCAGGACAAAATTTGTCCTGGTCTCCCGCTTGATCGTTTTGAGCAAATTCATGATGCCGGCCTGCGTCAACACGTCGAGCGCTGATGTCGGCTCATCGAGGACGATCAGGTCTGGCTTGGTGACCAGAGCTGTGGCCAGGGCCACGCGCTGGCGCATCCCGCCGCTGAGCTCAAACGGATACCGATCCAGAAAATCGCGCGGGACACCAACCTCATGGAAGACCTCCTGGACGGACTGACGCGCGGCGGCGGGACTTCCAGCGCGCCCGTGAATGAGGAGCGGCTCAGCCGCCTGGTCGCCCACTCGGATGACCGGATTGAGTGAGTTCATGGCGCCTTGAGGAACCAGGGCGAGCCGGGTCCACCGAATCTCGCGGCGGAATTGCTCCTCGGGGAGGCGCATCACGTCCATCCCGTTCAGCCGCACGCTGCCGCTGTACGCGTGGACGTTGCGTGGCAGAAGACGCAGGATGGCCCTGGCCAGCGAACTCTTCCCGCAGCCGCTCTCCCCCACGACGACAAGCGCGCGGCCGCGATCCAGGGTGAAGCTGACCCCGTCCACCGCCTGGACGGGACCGCGCGCCGTGCGAAAGTGCAGCCGCAGATCCTCGACGGAGAAGAAACCGTTTCCCGCGCTCACAGCTCGCGCAGCCTCGGATTGAAGACGCGATCGAGGGCGAAACCGAGCATCGCGAATCCCAACCCGCTCAACATCAACAGCGCCGCGGGCTGCAGCACCCAGTAGTAGTAACCTCCGAACAACGCGCCCGCGCGGTAGGCATCGTCGAGCACTTTGCCCCATGTCGGCAAGAGGGGGTCACCCAGGCCGACGATGTCGAGGGTGGCCTCAAGGAACACGAAGGAGGGGATGAGCGTGACGAACTGTGGCAATAGGACGGGGAGCACCATAGGACCGAGCCGCCTCAATATACGGGGACTCCTTCACCTGCAGGAATAGCGCCCGATAGGTCTTGGTACCCGCAAACACGCTGAGCAGGATGACGACGCTGAGAATGATCCACAGACTCCGCGAGTACAGCGTGCCAATCATGATGAGAATAGGGACGGCAGGGACAATCAGGTTCACCTCGGTGATGCGCTGGATGAGTCCATCTACCCATCCCCCATACCACACACCGATTGCCGCGATGACCAGCGTGCTGACCGTGGAGCCCACAGCCGCCAGGAGCCCGAATGCCATGGCGACGGGAGTGCCCCATAGCAGCGCGATCATTAAGTCCCGGCGCTGATCGTCGGTCCCCGCGAGCCCGTGCGCCCGACCGTAGACGACGAGCCGGGCGTCCAGGTGCGCGGACTCCTCAAAGAGGAACCCCGTGATTGTCAATGTGTACCTTCCCCGCAGAGGGTGCTGCGGGGCGGCGGGCGCCGAAAAGAGGACGATCTCCGGCGCTCCACCGAGCGTTTGCCGCAGTCGCTGATCGGAGGAGATCCGGTAAATCCCGTGCGGCTCCGCGGTGAACTCACCAAGCCGGATCTCCGATCCATCCGGAGGCTGCCAGGTCAGGACCACATGCGGCGCCCGCTCGGCATACGCCGCATCGAAGAACACCGCCAGTTCCGTGGGGAACGTCCGATAGGGGAAATCGAAGGCCAGGGACATCGTCACCTGCTTCACCCCGCCACCAACCGCTTCCACCCGGCGGGGCGCGCGCTGGCTGCTGACGGTAATGGTGCGGGGCAGCTCAACGCCTGGCAGGAGGTTGAACCAGATTGGACGGGCATTCCTTGGATTCTCTGACCACACCCCCTCCCCGCCCCGCCAGAGGCGGATGGCCTCCCCATAGGGGATGGCAATCACGGTGTAGATGGAGATGGCCACCAGCAGCCCGATGATGGCCAGACCCGCCACGGCGGTCGGGTAGCGGCGGAGTTCTGACCACACTCTGCTCATGGCCGTCCCTCTCTGCTGAGTTTGACCCTGGGATCGACCAGCGCGTACAAGATGTCCAGGATGAAGACCGTGATCGCCAGCAGGTAGGCGTAGATGATCGTGGCGCCGAGGATTACAGGGATATCATACAGACCGACCGCCCGAAAGAGGGCTTGACCCAGCCCGGGCCAGTTAAACACCGTCTCCAGCACGACGGCGCCGGTCCAGATCCCGATGAGTCCGAGGGCAAACCCCGTGATGATCGTCGGCAGTGTCGGCCGCAGGATGTATCGTCGCTCGATGACACGCGTCGGCAGTCCCTTCGCCCTGGCCACTTCGACATAGTCCTCGCTGGAAAAGATGAGGAAGAACGTGCGCCAGGAATAGACCGCGAGAAAGATCGTGCTGAATACGATGGCACCAACCGGCAAGACCATGTGTTTGAGCACGCTCGCTGCGTACGCGACGGAGCGGTCCGGGGGCGGCACATCCACCATCCCGCCAAATGGCAGCCACCGCAGCACTGCGGCAAAGATCAGGATCAAGAAGATGCCAAAAAACCAAGCCGGGGCCGCGGAGGTCGGCGCCAGCGCAATGACGATCCGGTCGAGCACGCTTCCATACTGACGCGCCAGAGAGAGCGCCATGAACATCGACGCGAAGAAGAGGAGAAGGTCAGCGCTTACGAACAGCAGGAGCGTTGGGGGCAGACGCTCCAGGATGATGTTCCGCACCAACCGCGAGCCGCTGTCGCTGTTCATCCGTTCCGCGAAACCCAGACGCAGGACCAGCGCATCACGCAGATAGAAGAGACTACGGCTCAAGAAGGGTCGGTCGAGCCCCAGACGCTCCTCTCCGATGCGGATCATCTCCCGCATGCGCCGTTCCCGCGCTTCGGCCGGCAGCCGCATGATCTTGGGGTCGGTGAAGACCTGGAGCGTCACCGTCTCACGGATCTCGGCTCGCTTAATCTCGTCGACATATCCCCCCATGTTGGCGACCAGGATCGTGACAAAGATGCCTACGACCGCAGTGAAGAACAGCGCCACCAGACGCGTCGCTGAGTAGCTCACGACCCGCACAAGTGTGTCCGGGAGGCGGTGTCTTCGGCTTACCATCTGAAGGGTGTCGCTCATATCCGGTCTGCCGGAGGGGGAGAACCCGTTGCTGGATCCCCCGTCGTTTATCTCGGCAGTGTGGTAAAGCTGACGGTCGCGAAGCTCGGGACGCTCACGAGGCGAGATACCACAATGACCTCGAGCCGGTTCGAGCCCGTCACCAGCCGCAGCGTGGCCTGGGGAGCGAGGACCACCCTCCAGGTCTCACCCGCCTGCCGTGCCTGGCCGCTCGCGATCAATGCACTCTTCGCGTCGAAGAGGAGGAACTTCACTTCGTCGATCTCCCGTGGCGGGTACGGTCGGCCCTTGAATGTGATCCTCACCTCGAACGCGGCTTCCTCGCCGATGCGGACCGTGGACGGGCCACTGGCGGCGACGGCGGCCAGCATAGGCTCATCGAACCGCACCCATTTGGTCGATGGATCTGGAAAGCGACTGAATCTGTGCAGTTCCGCAACCTTCTCAACCGGCGAGACGCGCTGCAGCAGAAAGGGCCCCATGCCGACCCAGAAGTGCCCTCGCCCCTCACGCCAGTGTGTCAGGAATGTCCAGCGGGTCCTGGCTTCTTCAGGCGTGATATATCTGCTCAGGGCTGAGGCGTACGGGATGAAGTTTTCCGCCCGCGCGGCCGCCAGATGGCGGTCGAGGACGGCCAGGGTGGGACCGGCGATGTAGTTGAGGCGCTCCACCTTCTTCTTGGCCGCCTTATCCTCGGTGAAGGCGACCTCCCCGGCGGCCTCTGCTCTGATGCCGAGGGCAACGGTGTGCCACGGACCCGGCCCAAAGCCGTAGGTGGGCCAGAACGCCCCCGCGGCGCCAGCCCCAATAGCCTCGGCGTCCAGCGTGAAGGCGTCACTGTACAGTTCGGCTACCAGCGGATTTTCACTGAGAATGCGGAACCCACGGAACGTCTGCTGGAACGATTCGAACGATGGAACGGCAGACTCATCGAAGATTGCGCTGCCTTCCATCGCCCGGTCGAAGGTCAGAATCCACCCCAACATGACGTCGCCCAACGAGAGCCGGCTGCCGTCGTGCCACTGTACCTTCTGGAACAGATCCCGTTCGAAGTGGACCACCGCCTTCGCGCGCGCCGTCAGCCCCTGCGGGTGCTTTTCCTTTACTGTGATGAATCGCTGCGCCTTCGGGTCCCACGAAATGATCGCGTCGTCGGGAACTCGGACCTCCGCGACAAATTGCAGCGAGACCCAATCCAGCGTCTTGGTCACCGGCAGGCCCTGCTTGACGAAGACCTCGGCCCGTTCGACCCGCTGGGGCAAGTCCAGGCCGGTGTAGGGATCAACGATGGTTGGGTAATCTTGGGTGGCTCGATACAGGGTGGTGTCGAAGATGAAGTTCGAGCCGCCGATTGGATTCCAGGGCTCGGGAAGCATGTTTGGGACGCCGATGCGCACCGTTCCGCCGGTGCGCCCTTCGTAACGGATCGTGTATGGCCACAGCAGCGAGCCGGAAATCCCGCCGGCCAGGTCTGCCACCACCTTCACCTCTGCGCGCCTGGGCCAGATCGACGTCCGGTCCACCAGCCAGATCCGGGCCGAATCCCGCATCGCGAGCTCCAGCGCCTGTGAAAACAGCCGGTTGCGCTCGGCGAGGGTGCTGTAATCACTGCGCGCCAACCTGTCGGACACGCGGTTGAACTCAGGGGAAGGTTTATAGGCCTGCCAGAGCGGCCCGCTCAGCCCCCGGGGCGTGAAGAAGAAATCAAAGTTGCCGGCTTCATCGCGCACAATCGCCGTGATGAGCCAGCCGCCGGTGTACAGGTGCCATTGCCCTCTGGCCGGGTCTCCTCTGCTCCACAGCGGGCTGAGCTCGGCGGAAGACCCCAGGCGCCGCTCCACCGTGAAACCGAGGCTCTCGAGCAGTCCGGCGATGTACTCGCCAATTTGCTTGCGCTCATCCTCGGTGCGAATCAGGAACGTCAGGGTGACGGGTTGACCTCGAAACTGCCACTTGCCGCCGACGAGGGTGGCGCCGAGCCCGCCCATCTCTTCGCTGATTATCGCCTTGGCTCGATCGGGATTGGGCGCGTACTGAATCTCCAGTTTTCGCGCCACGTCGGCCAACCGCGCAAAGTCTGGAAACGCGTTGTCGATGGGGAGGTACCGCGGTGTAGCCATCCCGCGCATGATCTCCTGCGCGATGAACCTGCGATCGATCAGCCAGTTCATCGCCTCTCGGATCTTGGGGGAGGCGAACGGGTTCAGTCGATTAGTCCCAGGAAATACCGGTCCGACAGGGTTGAAGGTTAGTTCACTCTGCAGCCCAAACGAAGCGACGGAGGTCAGCGCGGGATTGCGCGCCACGCGGTCGCGCAGATCCGGATTGGATGTAGCCGAGAACCAGGCCTGGAAGTCGTTGGCCTCGAGCCGGCTGATCGCCGCCGCGTCAGTGGGTTCCTGTACTGCGATGACGGCGTCGACCCAGGCCCCCACTCGGGCCTGGGCGAGGCCAGCACTGGGAAGAACCAGCGTGATCGCGACCACGAGTAGCAGCAGCCTGACCCTACCCGCCGGACGACGCTGTGCAGAGACGTGCCGCCATGCGTCTCGTCGTTCTCCCATAACGCCCTCCTCGGAAGTGGTGCCAGCTCCTCCTTGTCGTGCACGAGGTCAGATGAGGACGCGTCCCTGACCATGGATTCGTGTCTTTGGAGTCGAGACCCCTCTGCCGACCTACTGCTTCTCTCGGTATTTCCTCCCTATGGCCCCGTGCCCTATCGGGACGAACTCTTGGAATACAGGGTGGCGAGTTCGCCGATTGCCCCGTTCAGCCCGGGTTTGACGTTGCCGAGCGTATTACGAACGGCGGTCTGCGTCTTCGGATAGGCGAAGAACATCAGCGGCATCTGCAGGGCGATGATCTCCTGCCAGCGATAGTAGAGTTGCGTGCGCTTGCCAGGATCCACTTCGCGGCCGATCTCGTCAAACAATCGATCAACCTCGGCTTCCCAATCCGTCGCCGGCTTCTCCTGCTCAGGATGCCACATATGCAATGCCCCTGAACTCATCCAGACGTTTCGACTGCCGACGGCGGGCTCGATCGCCCCCGCCAGTCCGATGATCATTGCCTCCCACCTGTGGGTCCCCACGAGTTTGCCGATCAACGTGTTGAGTCCCTCGGGGGAGAAGGCCACCCGGATCCCGAGGCTGGTGAAGTCCTGCCGCAGGATATTGCCGATGGCCTCCCGCTCCGGATTGCCCAAACTCGTCGACAGCACGAACTCCACGATCTCACCCCGCGCATCCCGCAAGAGTCCGTCGGGATCCTTTTGATACCCTGCCTCAGCCAGCAGTTGCAGGGCGCGGTTCAGGTCATAGGGGGACTGCGGCAGATTTGGGTAGACATACGGCTTGTCGGCCGGCGAGAGCGGCCCCCAGGCGGGCGTGGCGCGGCCCGCATACACCTGCTGGACGATGGCCCCGCGATTAATGGCATAGTTTATCGCCCGGCGGAACTGCACATCTTGGAACCACGTCAGCTTCGGAGGAGTCACCGCGGCCGGGTTCTGGTTGAGCACAAGGAACTCCGCGCCAAGCGCCTCCGGCCCGTCTTGGACTGAGTAGTTCCCCGTCCTTTCGCTCCGTTTCAGATCTGCGAACTCTCTCGGGCGGGCTGCATAGAGGTCGGTCTCTTTCGCCAAGAATTTCAGGCGCTGCGTGTCCTGGGTCGGGACCACAAGGCGGACGTAGCGAGTGAGATAGGGCAGACGGTTGCCCTTTCCGTCGACCTTCCAGTGTCTACCATTGCGCAGGTAGGTCACACGCTCGCCTGCAACGTACGAGTCCAAAACAAACGGCCCGGTTCCGACGATCTCGCTGAGGTCGCTGTGCACATCCCAGGCCTTGTTGAACTCTGTCCCGCCTTTGCCCAGCGCCGCCGCGAGCTTGTGCTTGGGCACAATCGGCAGGGTGGCGATCAGTCGAAGGAAGAGCCCGGCCGGCCTCTCGGTCGTGAACTGAACGCGCCGGTCGTCCAGCTTCCGATAACGGATCGATTTCCCATCGATCATCAGCGGATCCCGCAGTGCGGTCTGCACGCCGTCGGTAAAGACTGCATCAAGCGTGAAGAGGACGTCATCGATGGTCAGCGGGCTGCCGTCCGACCACTGGACCCCCTCCCGCAGCGTGAAGGTCCAGGCCCGGCCGTCAACGCTCACGGTCCACGTCTCCGCCAAGGCTGGCTCCAGTTCACCGCTGATGTAATTCTGCTCGAGAAGTCCGTCGAACATCGGTCGCAGGACATCCGTCGAGGATGTCTCCTGCGCCACAATTGGGTTGAAGGTGCGTGGATCGCCCAATTGAGCGACGACAAGCGTGCCGCCATACCTGCCGATCTCCCGCGCTTCCAGGGGGACCTTTGGGTTCAGAGTCCCAGAAGGCGTCGGTAGGGAAACCTGCGCGTCGACGAACCCGACCGCCAGCGCCAGGACGATCAGCCAGGTGATCAGCAGTCCTGGTTTCACGTCAGGCGCGCTCCAGCGGTGCATAGCCGAGGGCCAGCCGCTTGACGCCCTGCGCGAACTGCACCGTCACCACCGCGCGCAGCCCTTCCCCTTCCACCCCGAGAACACGGCCCTCTCCGAAGCTGGCATGGCGGACGTGGTCCCCCACGGCGAAGGACGGAACCTCCCGTTCTTCCTCCGTCCACGCGACTGTGGGCGGTGCAGGGGCATGCCTGGCCAGGAGCTCGGCCGGGACTTCCTCCAGAAAGCGTGAGGGCACGCCCGGCATGGTGCTGCCGAAGATCGTGCGGCTGCGTGCATAGGAGAGATACAGGCGCTGCTTGGCCCGGGTCATCCCGACGTAACAGAGCCGCCGCTCTTCTTCCAGACCTTCCGCCTCCTCGAGCGCCCTGGCGTGCGGAAACAGGCCTTCCTCCAGACCGGCCAGGAAGACGACCGCAAACTCCAACCCTTTGGCGCTGTGCAGTGTCATCAGCGTCACCCGATCCACCTGTTCCTGCCAGGTATCCAGGTCGGTGACCAGCGCCAGGTGTTGCAAGAACGCCTCCAGGCTCTCCTCACCGGTGACATCTTCAAATTCCTTGGCCACCGTGACCAGCTCCCGGAGGTTCTCCAGCCGGCTGTACGATTCGTCTGTGCCGTCCGCTTCCAGCATGGCCTGGTACCCGGTCTCCACAATCGCCGCGTCGATCAAATCGGTGGTCCGGACCCGCTGTGCGCGGTCGCGCAGCCGGACGATCAGATCCACGAGCTCAGCCGCGGCGCGCTGCGCCGATTTGGGAAGATCCTCCAGGGCCTCCGGCTGGGCCATGGTCTCCAGCAGGCTCAGGCCGTGGGCTCGTGCATACGCGTCCAGCCGCCCGAGACTGATATCACCGATGCCGCGCCGCGGCACGTTGATGATGCGCGTCAGGCTGGCGTCGTCGGCCGGGGTGAGGGCGAGCCGCAGGTAGGCGATGATATCGCGGATCTCTTTACGCTCATAGAAACGCACCCCGCCGACGATGGTATAGGGGAGGCCGGCGCGGAGGCACTGCTCCTCAAACAATCTGGACTGGGCGTTGGTGCGGTACAGGACCACGACATCACGATACCGCAGCCCGTTCTTCAACCGCGCGATCTCGTCGGCCACGAAGCGCGCCTCATCGTGCCCGTCGAGCGCCTCGTAGAGGGCGACCGGCTCTCCCGGCGGGTTATCGGTCCACAGCGCCTTGCCGTGCCGGTGCGGGTTGTGCTGAATGACCTCTCTGGCGGCCTGCAGGATGGTCTTGGTGGAGCGGTAGTTCTGTTCGAGCTTCACGATCGTGGCATCGGGGTAGTCCTGCTCGAACTCCAGGATGTTGCGCACATCGGCTCCCCGCCACCGGTAGATCGAGTTGTGTACCAGGACACCGTTGGCAACATAGTTTCTCAAGTTCTGCACATCGAGGTCGTAGACAAGTCCGACGTATTGTGTCATCTGGCGCGAAATTACCTCATCTTCAACGACGCGCTGGTTGCGAACCACCGCAAGTTTCATGCCCGGATGCAGGTGACCGAGGGGAAGCAGAAGGTGTGTTTTCCGGTACCGACCGCCTTCGTCCGGTCCGTCAGCCACACAAGCCCGAAGCACAGGCTCCCCTTGAACCGTTGAGGCCAGCTGCCGTGCCATCTCCCAGCCGACATCGTAGTCTTTGCGCGCTGTTTCGACACGCCACACTGAGGCTCGCGACTCGCGCGTCGGAAATAAGGCGGCCACCTTGTGGGGAATGTTGTCTCCAGACGTCACCAATTGTATCCCGTGGTCTGCCCATGGTCGCTTGAGGAATGTGCGGCCGTCTCCAAACATCGTGAAGTTGACTATGCGTCTGGCAGTTTGTCCTCGAACGACGGCGTGCGAGCGATGATGCGGGTACTCGAGAAACATTCCAAGGTCAGACAGCATCTGCAGCGCCCTCGTCTCCGTATCGATCTCGCGGTAGATGCGATCTATGTGCTCCCGCCCGATCTGCATTCTACGGCCTCGAACGTGGAATGCAGTGGTCGGTACACCATATCGAAAGGCATAGAGCTGTTCCAGATAGGCAATCTCTCGTTCATCCTGGGAGGCCGCGAGCACCCATACCCGATCGGCGACTTCGCCGTTTAGCCGGATCGCCAATCCGCTGGCGACCTCGCCCACCCCGCGACTCCGAACTCCCCGGGTGCGTCCGATGCGATATCCCATCCCCCGCCGATGCATGAGATATAGGTAGTGAAGATCGGGCCTGGGCACAAGCCGGCCAAATACCAAGTGATTCGGCGTGGCAGTAAGCCGTAGGCCGCTGGCGGTCGTTATCGTCACCATCGGGCCTCCATATTCACGACGGAGAGGCACAGAGGCTGTTGCTGAGGCGAGGCGTCCCTGGCCACAACCCCCTAACACCTCTGTCCCTTCCGCAAGCGCCTCGATAGGATGGACCCCACCAGGAACAGACACCATCGTGCCGGCAGGCAAGCACTGGTCGTCATCCCCAACCACGCAGATGTTGCGGTGCCGCTCGGCCAGGGTGCGGATGATGAGATACTGCGCGCGGTTCGTATCCTGATACTCGTCGACGAGAATGTGCTGGAAACGCTCCTGATACTCCTCCTTGATGTCCGGCGCCTCGCCGAATAATCGGACGACCTCCAGGAGCAGGTCGTCGAAATCCAGGGCGTTCTGCTCTCGCAGCACGCGTTGGTATGCTGTGAAGACGCGCGCGACGATCTCCTCATACCACCCGCTGGCCCGCTCCGCGTACTCGAGGTGGTTGATGGCCTCATTCTTGGCTCGATCGATCAGGGCGAGGAGGACGGCGGGCGGGAAGCGGCGCTCGTCCAGTCCCAGATCTTTGAGGCACTGCCGGATCACGGCGCGCTGATCATCGTCATCGAAGATCAGAAAGTTCCGGCCCACGCCCACGCGCTCGCCGTTCCGGCGAAGGATCCGGCTGCAGATATGATGGAATGTGCCGATCCAGATCGCCCGCGCCACCGCCGTCCCCACCAGCCGGTCGACACGCACCCGCATCTCGTTGGCGGCTTTGTTGGTGAACGTGACGGCCAGCATGCGGGCCGGAGAGACGCCGCCGGAGCGCAGCAGGTATGCGACCCGATAGGCGAGCACCCGGGTCTTTCCGCTGCCCGCGCCGGCCAGAATCAGCAACGGGCCGCCGGGGTGCGTGACCGCTTCTCGTTGGGGAGGGTTTAGGTCGTTGAGGAAATCCATGCTTGAAGAACAGTGTAGCGGCCCTCAGTCTACCCAGTCTACCCGGTCTTCCCGGTCTACCCAGTCTGCATGCCGGACCGAAGGATCATTCGATTTTCGCAATCATCTTTGCAGGGAGACTGGGAAGACCGGGGAGACCGGGAAGACTAGTTTATTCCCATTCAATGGTCGCCGGGGGCTTCGACGTAATATCGTAGGCCACGCGGGTGATGCCGGGGACCTCACGGGTGATCCGGTTCGCCAGACGCTCCAGGAGTTCATCGGGCAGCCGCGCCCAGTCGGCCGTCATGCCATCTTCACTGGTGACGACGCGAACCACGACCGTGTGGCCATAGGTGCGGGCATCGCCCATCACGCCCACCGAGTTCACCGGGAGCAGCACGGCGAACGCCTGCCAGACTTTCCGCATCAGGCCTGCGGTACGCAACTCGTCCACCACGATGGCGTCCGCGCTGCGGGCCAGCGTCAACCGGTCCGCCGACACCTCGCCCAGCACCCGGATGGCGAGCCCCGGCCCGGGAAAGGGGTGCCGCCAGACCATCTCATCGGGGAGATCGAGATGCCGGGCCACTTCGCGGACCTCGTCCTTGAACAACTCTCGAAACGGCTCGATGAGCCGGAACTGCATCTGCGCGGGAAGGCCGCCGACGTTGTGATGGGTCTTGATGCGCGCCGCGGTGCGCGTCCCGCTCTCGATGACGTCCGGGTACAGCGTCCCCTGCACCAGAAACTCCACGCGCCCGAGCTTTCGCGCCTCTTCGTTGAAGACGGCGATGAACTCCTCACCGATGGCCCGGCGTTTCTCTTCCGGCTCGACGATCCCAGCCAGCCTGCCGAGAAAGCGGTCCCGTGCATCGACGTGCGCCAGCGGCATCTGGAACGAATCCCGGAATGTCTGGATGACCTGCTCGGGCTCCCCCTGCCGCAGCAAACCATGGTCAACGAAGATGCAGGTGAGTTGATCCCCGATGGCGCGGTGAGCCAGCGCCGCGGCTGCGGCGGAGTCGACCCCGCCGGAGAGCGCGCAGATGGCACGGCCCGCGCCCACGGTGTGGCGGATCGCCGCCACCTGCGTCTCGATGAACGACGCCATCGTCCACTGCGGCCGGCATCCGCACACATTGTAGAGAAAGTTTTGGAGCACCTGGGTGCCCCACGGAGTGTGGGTGACCTCGGGATGGAACTGCACCCCAAACTGCTGAAGCCGGCGGTTGGCCATGGCCGCGACGGGATTGTGGTCGGTGCGGGCCAGGACGGCGAACCCCTCCGGCGGCGCCACGACGGAGTCGCCGTGGCTCATCCAGCACATCAGCCGCGCTTCCAACCCGGCGAATAGATCCGCGCGATCATCGACAAACAGACGCGTCCGCCCGTACTCCCGCTGACCCGCAGCGGACGTCCGCCCGCCCAGTTCGTGCGCCATCAACTGCATGCCGTAGCAGATGCCCAACGCCGGCACGTGCCCGCTGAAGATGCGCGGGTCGCAGCGTGGGGCTCCGGACTCGTACACGCTGGCCGGCCCGCCGGACAGAATGAGGCCCTTGGGACGGAGCCCCAGGAGTTCGTTAAACGGCGTGTCGTACGGAAGAATCAGGCTGCGGACCTTGCTCTCCCGCACCCGGCGGGCGATGAGTTGCGCATACTGGGCTCCAAAGTCGAGTACTATGACCGTGTCGACGTCCGACGAATGGGCATCAGGTCTCGGGGTTCGGGCTTCGTGACCGACCTGAGGGGCCAGTGACTGCCGAGACGCCACTCTCGTCATCGCCCCTGTCCAACCCGCTGGGCGAATTGGAGCGCCTTCCCCTCGCTGGCGAGGGTAGGAGCGATCACAATCTCCACTTGATGCATGTCGCGAATCGTGCGGGCGCCACAGATCCCCATCGCCGTGCGCAGGGCCTCCGTCAGGTTCTGTGACCCGTCGTCCGTCTCCGCGGGACCGAAAAGGATTTGTTGGAGCGTGGCGCCGGTCCCGACCTTGATACGCGTCCCCCGCGGCAGCGCGGGGTGTGGAGTCGCCATCCCCCAGTGGAATCCCCTGCCTGGAGCCTCCTCCGCTCGCGCCAGCGCCGAACCAAGCATGACCGCATCGGCGCCGCAAGCGATGGCCTTCGCCACGTCGCCCCCGACCGCGATGCCGCCATCCGCCACGACGGGCACATAGCGTCCAGTGCGGCGATGATACTCGTCCCGCGCGGCTGCGGCATCGGCCACCGCCGTCGCCTGGGGCACCCCCACGCCGAGCACCCGCCGGCTCGTGCACGCCGCCCCTGGCCCAACGCCGACGAAGAGTCCCGCCGCGCCGGCGTCCAGCAGCGCCATCGCCGCGTCGTAACCGACACAGTTTCCCACCATGACCGGAACAGCGACGCGTTCGATGAGATCTCGCACCGAGACGGACCGGCCCCGTGAGGAATGATGGCGATCGGTGACCACGGTCGACTGGAGGGCGAGAAGGTGCGCCCCGGCCTCCTCGGCCAGCGGCAGCAGGTGCGGCGCGCGCGCAGGCGTCACCGAGACGCAGGCCACGGCACCCGTGTCCACGATCGCACGGATCCGCGCGGTCACCAGCTGGTCCTTGATGGGCTCCTGGTACAGGTGCTGCAGAACCCCGACGACCTCATCGGGGGCTGCGGCCGCGATGCGCTCCAGGGGTTCTGTGGGATCATCGTACCGGGTCTGGATGCCTTCGAGGTTGAGGACTGCGAGCCCGCCCGCCTCCGACACCTGAATCGACATAGCCGGATCGACGACGCTGTCCATCGCGGCGGCCATAAAGGGGAGCGCAAACCTGTGCGCCCCGACCGACCAGGAGAGATCGACATCCTGCGGATCGACCGTGGTCGACGCCGGGGCGAGGGCAATTTCATCGAAGCTGTAGGCACGCCGCGCGCCCCGGGTTCGTCCGATGAACTCCATCACCGCACCACGCGGGCCGGCCGGCCGAAGGGGGAGTGGCGGAGCGCCGGCGCCCCGCCCACACCCGGTTCCTGACCGTAGATTTCCTGTTTCAGCACGCAGATGAACGGCAGGTTGCGGTACCGGCCACCGTAGTCAAGGCCATACCCGACGACAAACTTGTCCGGGATCTCAAATCCGCGGTAATCAATAGGCACGTGCCGCAGCCGGCGTGGGACCTTGTCCAGCAGGGCGCACACCTTCAGACTGGCCGGATAACGCGCCTTCAGTGTTTCCAGCAGGTAATCCATCGTGAGGCCGGTATCGATGATGTCATCCACGATGATCACGTGCCGGCCCTCAATAGATTGTTCGAGGTCTTTCAGAATCCGTACGATTCCGGAGCTTTCGGTCTTGACTCCGTAGGAGCTGGTGGCCATAAAGTCCAGCTGGCAGGAGATGGAGATCTGGCGGAGCAGATCGGATACAAACAGAACCGCTCCCGTCAGGATCCCGACGAGGAGCGGTTCTTTGCCGTTATAGTCGTTGCTGATCGTGCGCCCCAGCTCCCGGATTCGGGCCTGCAACACCTCCTCCGGGATGAGGACTTCGTCGATATCGTCCAGGAGCGCCACGCGCCCTACCCTCCGGGAAATTTGGGTTCATTATAGTCAGCACCCTTAGCAGTGTCAATGAACGGTCCGCGGGGATTCCTTTGGATTGTTCGTCTTTTCGCGGTGAGGAGATCCCGTCTTTGATTGCAAAGGGGTCTGACCCCTTTGAAGACGGCTGCTCCAGTCGGCGCCGAGTTGACGCCGATAAGTGCCCAAGAACTCTTCAATAGCGGCTACCTGACGAGTGCGGGGGATGGACGGCTGCCGGGTTTGACCAGCGGAATACCCTGGCGGCAGAGTTCGCACATTCCCGGGATAAACGTGGGGGCCTCGATCGATGCGAGGGCTTCGAATGGACAGTCAAAGCCCAGCGGCCCCGCGCTGCGATCGACGATCGCCCCGATCCCAGCAACCACGCCCCCGAGCCGTTCGGCCAGGCGCTTCACTTCCCTGGTCGCGGCCCCGGTCGTGACCACATCTTCCACAACCAGGACCCGCTCTCCGGACCCGATGGAAAACGACCGGCGCACCTCAAACTTTCCCTCCACGCGCTCGGCAAAGAGCGCGCGGCCACCCAGGGCCCGAGCGACTTCATGGGCGATGATCATGCCTCCATATGCCGGGCCGATCACGACCTGCGGCCGCAGCGCCCGGAACCGACCGGCCAGGGCGCTCCCCACGGTCGCGGCGTGCGCGGGATGCTGGAGGAGCAGCGCGCACTGCACATACTGGGAGCTGTGCATGCCGGAGCTCAGAAGGAAGTGACCGCTCTGGAATGCCTCGGTCTCTTTGAGGAGAGCGATCACCTCACTGGCTTCCATCTCCATCACCCCGCAATCGGAATGCCTGGGAGTTCCGTTCCGACACTCCACTCTCCTGGCGGACCGCCGCCTCCATCTCCTGGGTCACGCCGGAGACGACAGCGAGCGGATCCGCAGCGTCCAGGACCGGGCGCCCGACCACCAGATAGTCCGCCCCGGCCAGCACTGCCTCGGCCGGTGTGGCAGTGCGGCGCTGGTCATCCGATGATGCGCCGGCGGGGCGGATGCCCGGCGTGACCACGACGAACTCCCGGCCGCAGGCAGACTTGATCGCCGCGGCCTCTCGTGCCGATGCGA
>VBAP01000017.1:0-526 GCA_005882335.1 Candidatus Segetimicrobium genomatis | reverse complement strand
CAGCGTCGACGACGGCGGCCATCACCTCGGGTCCATCTTGGTGACTGGTCAGTTGCGTGACGCCTAGAAGCAACGGCCGTGTGATTCGTGATTCGAACCGACGTGACTGGTGACTGGTGACTGGTGACTGGCGACTGGTGACTGGTCCGATGTCATCGAGGGCGCGGACGGCAGCACGGAGTGTCTCCTCGCCCGCGCCAATATGGAGATTCATCATGTGCACGCCGAGCCGGGCGGCGGCACCAACGGCTGCGGCGACTGTGCGGGGTATGTCATGAAATTTCAGATCCAGGAAGACCTTGCCCCCACGCTCGAGGATCATCGTGACGGCCCGGGGGCCGACGGCCGTAAACAGTTCCGACCCAACCTTGAACCACCTCACGGCCGGCGCCAGCGTGGTCACAAACCGCGCCGCTCCTTTCAAAGTGGGAACATCCAGTGCGACGATGAGGCGTTCGGCCGTCGAAGCCGCGGCAGATATCGTCGGGATCTGTTCCCGGATCCCGACCCCCGACCCCTGACCCCC
>VBAP01000016.1:5398-19541 GCA_005882335.1 Candidatus Segetimicrobium genomatis | reverse complement strand
TCTGGAATGATCTGTGGTTTCCGCTGATCCTGGCGCCGGGGGAAGCGACGAAAACAGTCACCCTGGGGGCCCAGCAGTTCATCGGTCAGTTTCTCAGCGACTGGAATGCGATCCTGGCGTCGCTGACCCTGGCGATGGTGCCGGTGCTGGCCGCATACATGCTGTTCTCCCGGAGTCTCATCCGGGGACTCACCACGGGCGCACTGAAATAGCCGGGAGGGAGGGTGGCCCATGCGGGTGGCGATTGTCGGAACGGGCCTCATGGGAGGAGTCCACGCCGAGGCCTGGAGCCATACCGACGCGCGCATCGCCGCTTTTGTCGGCACAGCGGGGGCAGGCGGCGATGCCCTCGCCGGCGCGTATGCGGCGCGCTTTGTGACGGATCTCGACGCCGTGCTTGCTGACGTCGATGTGGTGGACATCTGCACTCCGACGCACCTGCACGCCGAGTTCACCCTGCGCGCCGCCGCAGCGGCCAAGCACGTGATCTGCGAGAAGCCGATCGCCCTCACCGTCGGCGAGGGTCGCCGCATGATCGTGGCCTGCCGCACGGCCGGGGTCCGACTGCTGGTCGCGCACGTGCTGCGCTTCTTCCCGGAGTACCGCCTGGCGCGGGAGATGACGGCACGAGGTGACATCGGCGCCCCCGCCGTGCTGCGCCTCTCGCGCTGCACCTTCCGGCCCCGTAAAGCCGACAACTGGTATGTCGATCCGGCCCGGTCCGGCGGGATGATGCTGGACCTCATGGTCCACGATATCGATTATGCGCGCTGGGTGGCCGGAGACGTGGTGCGCGTCTTCGCGAAAGCGGCCCAGACGTCGGGCCGGCCGGATGAGACAGACCACGCGCTGGCGATTCTCACCCATCGCAGCGGTGCGATCTCGCATCTCGAGGGCTCCTGGGCGTATCCTCCGCCGATCTTTCAGACACGCTTCGAGATCGCGGGGGCGGCGGGGTTGATTGAGTTCCCCGGCCCGGCACCCGCAGCCATCGAGATGCATCTGCGGGGAGGGGAAGGATCGAATCACGAGGTGCAACTGCCGAGGAGTCCGCTGCACGAAAGTCCGTATGCGACGCAGCTCCGGGCCTTCCACGAGGCGCTGACGCGTGGGACAGAACCTCCCGTGAGCGCCGAGGACGGCCTGGCGGCCGTGCACATCGCCCGCGCGGCAATCGAATCCGCCCGCCGGGGCCAGCCGGTGGAGCTTGATGCGTCAGGGGAGGCGCGGTGATCCGCCTGGGGATCATGAGCTTTGCCCATCTCCACGCCGAGGCGTACGTTGAAAACGTCCGGGCGATTCCCGACGCGGAGCTCGTGGGCGCCGCGGATGATGACAAGACGCGGGGCGCCCGCTGCGCTCGCGCACTCGGCGTGCGGCTGTGGCCGACCTACGAGGATCTGCTGGCTCAACAACTGCACGGTGTCATCGTGTGCTCAGAGAATGCGCGGCATCGCGCGCTCGTGGAGATGGCCGCCCGTGCCGGGGTTCATGTGTTGTGTGAGAAACCCCTGGCCACGACGCTCACAGATGCACACGCCATGCTCGAGGCTTGCCAGCAGGGTGGCGTGAGTCTCATGGTCGCACTTCCGATGCGGTTCAGCGCGCCTCTGCTCGAGGTCCGCCGCGTGCTGGATGCGAAACGCCTTGGAGAGATCTTCTGCTGCGTCTCGACCAACCAGGGACAGAACCCCCGCAGGCACCGCGACTGGTTCGTGGACAAGCGATTGGCCGGCGGGGGCGCGGTCATGGATCATACGGTGCACCTGGTGGATGCTCTCCGCTGGTATCTGCGCAGCGAAGTGGCCGAGGTGTACGCACAGACGACCGACCTGCTCCCAGGCGGCAACGGCGACGTTGAGACCGGAGGCGTGATCCTCCTGACCTTTGCGAATGGGGTGTTTGCGACCATCGACTGCAGTTGGAGCCGGCCGGCATCCTATCCGACATGGGGAGGCCTCACGGTGGAACTCATCGGCCAGCACGGCGTGATGCGCGTGGACGCGTTTCGTCAGAACCTCACCATCTATCCGGAGCGTTCACCAGGCATCCACTGGGAGTATTGGGGCTCGGACGCGAATCAGGGAATGATTGGGGAGTTCGTCTCGGCGATCCAGGAACGAAGGGCACCGGCGGTGACGGGGGTGGATGGGTTTCGGGCTCTTGAGGTCATCGTCGCCGCGTACGAATCTGCGCGCACAGGACGGCCGGTACGCCTTACGATGGGTGAGAATCGATGAGACACGGCCTGCGAAACGCTGCAATGGTTGCCCTGCTTGTATTTTTGTTCGTCCCGTGGCCCGCATACGCGTTCGTCCCGCGTGCGGGAGAGAACGTTGCGTTCTCACAGGCGATTCAGGATGATCTATACATCGCCGGCGGGACCGTCACGGTCACCGGGACCGTAGACGGGGATGTCAACATCGCCGGCGGGACCGTCACGGTCACCGGGACCGTAGACGGGGATGTCACCGCGGCCGGCGGGACCGTCACGGTCATAGGCCGGGTGAGCGGCGCGTTGCTGGTCGCCGGGGGCACCGTGGAAATCGGCGGTTCCGTAGGCCGCAGCATTCGCGCAGCGGGCGGGACAGTGCGGCTCGGCGCGACCGCCGGGACGGATGCTGTCCTCGCCGGCGGCAACGTGACCGTCGCGGACACCGGTCGCGTCGGTCGCGATCTCGTCGCCGGTGGTGGCAGCGTCCGCATCACCGGTACGGTGGGCCGAAACGCGTTGGTCGGCGGCGGGAACGTCGTGATAGGTGGATCCGTACAGGGTGACGTGGACGTGCAGGCGGATCGTGTGGTGGTGCTCTCCACCGCGCGGATCGCAGGACGGCTGCGGTATGCGGCGGGCGGATCGGCCGAGATTCAATCCGGCGCGCAGATCTCCGGCGGCGTCGAGCGGGTCGCCGCGGTGCGGCCCGGTATGCGAGAGATCTCCGCGCGGCAGAGCAGGTTTCGGTGGTTGTGGCGCCTGGGGGAATGGTTGGGGCTGCTGGCATTTGGGCTGGTCGTCTTCGCCCTCCTGCCGCGTATCCCGGGAGGTGTGCTGAACGAAATCCGTGCGCGGTTCGGTGCCAGCCTGTTGACTGGATTCGTCGTGCTGGCAGCGGCGCCGGCGGCGGCGATCGTGCTGCTGATCTCCATTGCCGGCATCCCACTGGCAGCGGCTCTGGTACTGCTGTGGCTCCTGACGTGCTATTCCGGCCAGCTCGTTGCCGCGACCTGGCTTGGAGAGCGCGTGCTGAGGGCAGTGCGCGGCGGGAGTGCGCCATCCGTGTCCTGGACCCTGGTCGTGGGAGTGACAATCCTGGTCATCCTGTACGCTGTCCCGTTCGTCGGATGGTTGGTCCGGCTGCTGGCGGTCATGACGGGGCTCGGCGCGATCTGGCTGGCGGTGTGGCGCTCGACGAGATCGCCTGCGCCCTCAGCAGCAGCCTAGAATGGCCAGGGCGACGAAGCGCGCTGGGTCTGGCACGACAGAATCGACATGATGCGTCACGAGGAGGTGCAGTATGCAGCGATTCATCGTCGCTCAGCCTGAAGCGGTGGAGGAGTTGTTCGACAAGTTGCAGATTCGCGCCCGGGACAACCCTAAAGCGTGGCAGCGCCTCGTCAAAGCGACTGACCGGGCTCATACTCGCTATCTGCAGGTGGGCTCGCCGGACGCCCGGGGCTTCTACCACGGCCTGCTGACAGGATACGCGGTCGCCTTGAAGGCTCTGCAGGGGAAGATGACGGTGAGCCGCTCGAGGTGATGCGATGACCACCGCCAGGCGCCAGACCGCTCCACGTGTGAAGCGCGTTTTGGCTCCCACCGACTTCTCCCCCGGTGCGGAATCGGCACTCCAGTGGGGGACCAGTGTGAGCGCCGCGTTCGACGCGGAGTTGGTGATCCTGAACGTTCTGGACCTCAGCCTGGCCGGCGTTGCCGGTCTGCCGACTGGATTCGCCGCGATGCCGGCCGCAGCAGAACTCATCGGCCGGCTGCGTGCGGAGACGAAAACTGAGATGGCCAAGATCGCGGCCCGCTATCCGAAGGCCACGACGTTGGTTCGTGAGGGCATCCCACGGACCGGCATCCTGGATGTGGCCCGCGAGGTCGGCGCCGACCTCATCGTCATGGGCACGCACGGCCGTACGGGGCTGGCGCATATCTTCTTCGGGAGCGTTGCGGAGTACGTCGTACGCCACAGTCGGATCCCCGTGCTCACCGTCCGGCAGGAGGAAGGCTAGGCAGCCGGGATTCGGATCAGGAGGACAGGCGTGGCACCCGTGCCGACGAGGCGCGAGGCAACGCTGCCCGCCCACACCGCGCTGACGCCGGACCGGCCGTGTGTGGCCATCACGACGACGTCGACCTGGCGGTGCCTGGCGGCGTCGGCAAGCGCGCGGACCGGATCCCCCCGGCCGACGACGGCCGTCACCACCCTCCCGTGCTCCCGGATCCCGCCGGCGACCCGCTCCAGGTAGCTCGCGGCCTCAGACGCTTCGACCTCCAGCATCGCCGCCGTGGTGGTGGGCAATAGCCGTGCGGGGGCCGCCTGATCCCCGGAGACGGTTTCCACAGTCGGCACAACCCGCATGACGATCATCTCCGCCTCGCAGACGGCGGCCAGCGCTGCCGCAGGAGCGAGAGCGTACTCAGCGGTGTCGCTGCCATCCAGTGGCACCAGCAACCGCCGGCAGACAAAGGAAGCGTCGCGGCCGGAGGCGGATGGCGGGATCAGCAGCACGGGGATCGTGCCCCGCTGCAACACCTGTTGCGCCACGCGGCCAAACAGCAGCCCGCGCACGCCGCTTCGCCCGTGCGTCGTGAGCACGATCAAATCGGCGCCCACCGCGCCGCCGATCCGGGCGATGGTCACGGCCACATCACCCTGCTGCTGATTGAGGGCGACCGATGCGGATACCTGGCGCGCGGCCAACCAGTCCACGGCGCCGGCCAGATACCCCTCCGCTTCCGCGGGGGAGCGCAGATGACGATCACCATGCACGGTCGGCGGGGCCGTGGGTTCCAAAACGTGCAGGAGCGTCACCGACGCCCCCAGCCGATGCGCGAGTTCGGCCGCGGCCGGCAGCGCTGACTCGGCCAGGCGCGAACCATCGAGCGGGACCAGCAGGTGACGGAACACGCTAGCCTCCAGAGAGCATCCGCGATATCAAGAACAGATTCAGCGCGATAATCACGGCCGTGACGGCCGACGCCAGCACGGTCGTGAGGCGGTGATTCGCCAGTCCGCCCATCACGTCCCGGCGCCTGGTAAAGATGACCAGCGGCACCAGTGCAAACGGCAGTCCGAAGCTCAGCACGACCTGGCTGATCACCAGCGTCCGCGTAGGATCCAACCCGAGCGCGATGACGACGAGCGCGGGGATCATCGTCACCAGCCGGCGGATCCAGATCGGGATCTGCCGGTGCAGGAACCCCTGCATGATGACCTGGCCCGCCATCGTCCCCACCGTGGACGACGACAGGCCCGAGGCCAGCAACGAGATCGCGAAGATGGTGCTGCTGGCCCGCCCCAGCAATGGGGCCAGCGTGCGGTGGGCCTCGTCGATGGTGGCGATAGCGGTCAGCCCCCGGGCGTGGAAGGTGGACGCTGCCATGATCAGCATCGCTGCGTTCACAACGCCGGCCAGCCCCATCGCCAGCAGCACATCGGTCACCTCGAAACGGTACAGTAGCTTCGCCTGCGCCTCGTTGCGCGGCACAATGCGATGTTGAGTCAGTGCCGAATGCAGAAAGATCACATGCGGCATCACCGTGGCTCCCAGGATCCCGGTGGCCAGGAGCACGCTCTCCGTTCCGGCGAACCGCGGCACCAGCGCCCCGACCGCGACCTCGGTCCAGTCCGGCCGGTCCAGGATAGTTTCGATCACGTACGACACGGCGATGACGCCGACGAACGCCGTAATCACCGCCTCGACGGGGCGGAAACCCCGCCGCTCCAGCGCCAAAATCAGCAGCGTGACGACTCCGGCCAGCAGCGCCGCCACGAAGAGCGGGATATGGAACAGCAGGTAGAAACCCAGCGCGGCGCCCAGGAACTCCGCGAGATCGGTGGCCATGGCCACGAGTTCACTGATCCCCCACATGCCCCACACGACGGGCCGGGGAAACCGGTCGCGGCACAACTCGGCAAGGTTCCGGCCGGTGGCGATCCCAAGTTTGGCCGAGAGCGCCTGCACCAGCATCGCCGTGAGATTGCTGGCCACGACCACCCAGAGCAGCAAGTACCCAAACTGCGCGCCGCCGGCGATGTTGGTGGCAAAGTTTCCGGGATCAATATAGGCGACGGAGGCGACGAACGCCGGCCCGAGGAACGGGAGGATCCGCGAAATCCCGCGTCGCGGGCTCCGGCCCTCCAGCACCGCTGCGGCGGATGTGTCGGGGGGAGACTGACGTTCTTTCTGAACGTGCGTGTGAAGAGGCTGATCGGTCACTGCCGGGTTCCCCGTTCACTCCATGCTGTACTCCCCACCGTTTAACGGTGGCATGGACCGCGCCATCGGGCGGCGACCCTATTATGACAGGGTGGAAGTGACTCGGCCTTGTTCCCCGGCCCGGTACGGTGCGATATAGTGAATTCGCAGATGAATGGAATGCGGCGCTGGATGGTGTGGAGCGGCGTGGTCCTGGGGGCGCTCGCGGCCGCGGCCGCCCTGACGACTGCCGTGACGCGGTGGACGCAGAAGCCACCTGCTGGAGCGCCTGTGCCCACAGCGCAGAACCTACGGTCGATGGGTCCCGCCCCGGATTTCACACTGCGCTCATTTACCGGGTCCACGATCGCGTTGTCAGCCTATCGCGGGAAACCCGTCGTCCTGAACTATTGGGCCTCATGGTGCGTGCCATGCCGGGAGGAGATGCCGAATCTGGAGCGGGCCTGGCGAGAGTTCCGGGACCGGGGCGTCGTGGTGTTAGGTGTCAACGTGGCTGATGACTACGACGATGCAGCGCTGTTCTTGAGGAAACTGGCCATCACCTATCCCAATGTCTTCGATCCCGAGCAGACCCGCCTCAATACCTACGGGGTCGCCGGGCTGCCCACGACGTTCTTCGTCGATTCGCAGATGCGGCTCCGTGACGAGGTCCCCGGCGGGTATGTGGGCCCCGACGGCTACCAGCGCTTACACCGGCAGATCATGGCGCTGCTGCGGTTATAGGAGGCATCGGGCGGCGGCGACCCGATATCCGCCTCGGCCCCGTCCCGGGGGGGAATCCACAGACGGGTAAAGAGGTGGTGCGGAGCGCCTGCCAGGGCGCTCTTCTGTTTTTTTGGGATTGCACGTGGTCGACCACCACCCGCAGGAAACCCGACGGCAGAAGGCAAAAATAACCACTGGCAACTGCACGTCAGTGCCTGAGGACGCCACCCACATGGCGGAAATTCCAGCTCCTACCGGCGAGCGCCGCACCGGCCGGCTCCTCGCCACGCTCATCGTTGTGATGATCGTGCTCGGCGGCGTCGGGATGACGCTGCTGGCACGCCGGCACTGGTGGATGCTGCCCGTGGCCTCCGCGCACGGCGTCGACGTCGACCGGCTGATCTATACGACGTTCGCCGTAACCGGCATCGTGTTCGTTCTGGTGCATCTGCTGATCGCTGGGTTCGTCTGGCGCTACGGCGCGCACGGAACCGGGCGGGCCGCATACTGGCACGACGATCGCACCCTTGAGTTGACGTACACGTTGGTGCCGGCGGCGGTCCTGGTCACATTGATCTCGATGGGCGCCGTGGTGTGGGCGCGCGTCCATAGCCCGGCTCCTGCGGACGCGACAGTAGTCGAGGTGCGGGCAGAGCAATTTGGATGGCTGTTCCGGTATCCGGGCCCGGATGGGATTTTTGGACGCGTGGATCCTGCGCTGATCAGCCCCCCGGGCAAACCTGGCAACCCCATGGGCCTGGACCCGGCGGATCCGGCCAGCGCGGACGACATTGTGACGCGGGAGTTGCATCTGGCCGTCAACCGGCCGGTGCGCGTTCGGATTCGATCCAAAGACGTCATCCACAGCTTCTTTATCCCAGCGTTCCGGGTCAAACAGGACGCGGTGCCCGGGATGACTGTGGAGATCTGGTTCACTCCGACGCAGGAAGGCAGCTACGAGATCGCCTGCGCGCAGCTCTGCGGAATCGGCCATTACATCATGCGGGGAAAAGTCACGGTGGAATCCGAGGAAGCGGTCCTGACCTGGCTGGCGCAGCAGTCGCATTGACCTGCTTGTCATTGCCAGGCCCAGACGGGCCGAAGCAATCTCCCGCAGTCTGAGATTGCTTCGCTCCGCTCGCAATGACAGCATAGGTGAGAGGAGTGCTCGGCATGGCAGTCGCGCACGGAGCAGTGCACGAGGAACACAGACTCGGCTTCATCCGGCGCTACATCTTCAGCCAGGACCATAAGATCATCGGCATTCAGTACATGATGACCTCGCTGTTCATGGCGGCGGTCGGCGGGGTCCTGGCCATGTTGATCCGCATGGAACTGGGCTGGCCCGGGGGCCACTGGGGGGTGGCCAGGTGGCTGTTTCCCGGCGGGTTCAGCTCCGATGGAGTGTTGAAGCCCGATTTCTATCTCGCCGTCGTCACCATGCACGGCTCGATCATGATCTTCTTCGTGCTCACGACGGCGCTGTCAGGCGGGTTCGGCAACTTTCTGATTCCGCTCACGATCGGCGCCCGAGACATGGCCTTCCCGTTCCTGAACATGCTGTCGTACTGGCTCTACCCTCCGGCGATCGTCGTGCTGCTGTCGTCGTTCTTCGTGGCCGGGGGAGCGCCCAACTCCGGATGGACCGCCTACCCGCCGCTGTCCGCGCTGCGCAACGCCGCTCCGGGATCCGGACTCGGCCAGACGCTGTGGCTGGTGAGCCTGGCCATCCTGATCGTCTCGTTCCTGTTCGGCTCGCTGAACTACATCACGACCGTCCTGCAGCTGCGCACCCGCGGCATGTCCATGGGCCGGATGCCGCTCGTGACGTGGGCCCAGTTCACCACCGCCATTTTGATGTTGCTGTCCTTCCCGGTGCTATTCGCGGCGGTGGTGATGTTGCTCTTTGACCGCCATCTGGGAACCAGCTTCTTCGTCCCGTCGGGGCTGGTGGTGGGCGGCCAGCTGGTCACGCACCAGGGCGGCAACCCCCTGCTGTGGCAGCACCTGTTCTGGTTCCTCGGCCACCCCGAAGTGTACGTGTTGATCCTGCCGCCGATGGGGATCGTGTCGGAAATTCTCGCCGTGCACGGCCGGAAGCCGATCTTCGGGTACAAGGCGATGGTGGCGTCCATCTGCGCCATCGCGTTCTTAAGCTTTCTGGTGTGGGGCCACCACATGATCGTAAGCGGCATGAATCCCCTGGTCGGCACGGCGTTCATGGTGACGACGCTGGCGATCGCCATTCCCTCGGCAATCAAAACGTTCAACTGGGTGGCGACGCTGTGGCGGGCACGGATACACTTCACCCCGGCGATGCTGTTCGCCATCGGTTTTGTATCACTCTTTATCACCGGTGGCCTGACCGGGATCTTCCTGGGCTCGCCGGCCGTGGACACCTACTTCCATGACACGTTCTTCATCGTGGCGCACTTCCACTTCGTGATGGCCAGCGCCGCGCTGTTCGGCCTGTTCGGCGGTCTCTACCACTGGTTCCCCAAGATGTTCGGGCGGATGATGGACGAGCGGCTGGGCAAAATGCATTTCTGGCTCACTTTTGTGGGCATTTATGCGACGTTCTTCCCCATGCATTTCCTGGGCATGGCGGGTGAGCCGCGCCGGTACTACTCGCCGCAGATGTATGACTTCCTGCGCGGGCTGGCCGGCCTGAACATGTTCGTCTCTGTGGCTGCGTTTGGGCTCGGCCTCGCGCAACTCATCTTCATCTACAACTTCTTGAGGAGCTTGTTCCGGGGGCCCAAGGCGGAACGCAACCCGTGGCACGCCAACACCCTGGAGTGGCAGACGGAATCGCCTCCGCCGCACGGAAACTGGGGCGCCATCCTCCCCACGGTTCACCGCTGGCCCTACGACTACAGCGTGCCGGACGCGATGGATGACTTCATCCCGCAGACCGTACCCGCCGCAGCTGTTCCGGTCGCAGGAGGCGCCCTGGACGATGGTCTACAAGGCGGCGCCGTGGATGAACCTCCTGTGGCGGGCTCGGAGCGTACGTGATGCCGGCTCCGACGCGGACACTCGAACGGCCACCTGGTGCGCAGGAACCCGGTGGCCCAGCCACCGGCGGCCGTGGTCCAGGCGGCAGCGGAGGGGGCGAGCAGACTGCAGTCCCGGCGACCACCCCGGCGCGCATCGCCGTGTGGCTGCTGGTAGGCGCTATCACTGCCCTGTTTGCCGCATTCACCAGCACCTATCTGGTACGCCGGGGCGAGGCGGACTGGCGTGTCGGTCCACTGCCACCGATCCTGTGGCTCACCACCGCAATTATTCTCGCCAGCAGCATCGCGCTGCAGCAGGCGCGCCGCCACGGCCAACGTGCGGCGATGACCGGGCTGCGCATCTGGCTGGTGGTCACCACACTGCTGGGGCTGGCGTTCCTGGCCGGACAGCTCCTGGCCTGGCGGCAGCTGGTGGCGACAGGCATCTACCTGGCCACTAACCCGCACAGTTCGTTCTTCTACCTGCTTACCGGAGCTCACGGGCTTCACCTGGCCGGCGGGATCGGCGCACTCCTCTACGCGGTGCGCCGCGCGCCGGCGGCGGCGACGGCATCGGCGGCGCTGGATGTGACCGATCCGGTCGCGACCTATTGGCACTTTCTCACAGGGCTATGGGTGTATCTGTTCGTCATCTTGTACGCGATCTAACACCAATTTTCGTTTGGGTGTGCTGATGGCCCACGACGCGGTCGATCAAGAGCAGGCGCTGGCCTCAGATTGGGGAGGCGGCGGGTCTCCGTTCGCCGTCGGCTGGCCCAAGCTGATGATGTGGCTGTTCCTGGTCTCCGACACGCTGACATTCGCCGGGCTACTGGCGGGCTACGGGGTGGTGCGGATCTCGCTGGGCCGCTGGCCCGATCGCACCCAGGTTTTTAATCTGTACCTCGTGGGGGCGATGACGTTCATCCTGATCTGCAGCAGCGCGACGATGGCCGTCGCCGTCTCGGCGGCCAAACGCGGGGATCACCGGCGGGTGATCCCGTATCTGCTGTTGACGGTGCTGGGTGGGCTCTTGTTCCTTTCCGGACAGGCCTACGAGTGGACGCACTTCATCAGGGAGGGCGCACGACTCTTTGGGAATCCCTGGGGGATCCCGCAATTTTCTGCGACGTTCTTCATCACCACCGGGTTCCACGGCGGACACGTCACAGTGGGTGTGCTGTACCTGTTGGTGACCGCGCTGCGCTGGGCCCGGAGGAGCATTCAGCCGGAGAGCGTGGAGATTACGGGGCTGTACTGGCACTTCGTCGATCTGGTCTGGGTATTCATCTTCACGCTGCTATACCTAATCTAACCCGAATCCAGGATCCAAGGAGCATTGATGGCGGAGGGAACGCATCAAGACGGATACCGGATCTACGGCGTTGTCTGGTTCTGGCTTCTGGTGATCACGCTCCTCGAGCTGGGTGCCGTACTGGTCCACCTGCCGCATACGCTGCTGGTGATCTCGCTGCTGATCATGGCCCTCATGAAGGCGGCGCTGATCATCGCCTACTTCATGCACCTGCGCTACGAGAGACTCAGCCTGGCCTACGCGGTGGTCACCCCGATGTTCTTCCTCGCCATCGTGCTGTTCGCGTTCCTGGGGCCGGACGCCCTCAGTGTGTTGCATCGACGGTGAGCATTAACAAGGGAAGAAGGAAGAGGGAAGAAGGTTTCCTTCTTCCCTCTTCCTTTCCTATTTGCCGCCCAGTGCTGCCTTGGCTTTCGCCATGTCGCTGACGCCGAACACAGCCCGGGTATCGGTGGCCAGATAAATCAAGTTGATGTTCACCCCGGCGTCGGCCAGTTTGCGGGCCAGCTTGCCGAGCGCCCCCGGCTGATCAGGCACTTTTTGTACCAGGACATCCTGATCGCCCTGGACCGTAATGCCGGCCTGCTGCAACACCCGCTTTGCGGCATCAACGGACTTGTCGTCGAAGAGCAGGTGGAGGGTCCCTCTGCCCAGCGAGGTGAAACCGCATCCCCCCAAGATATTGACCTTGGCCTTCCCCAAGGTTTCGCCCACCATGGCCAGTTGGCCCGGGCGGTCCTCCATGACGACGGTGAGATCCTTCGGCATCGCAGTCTCCCTCCTCAGAATAGGACTGAGACGGTGTGGCGACCATCCGACTCGCCGGACCCGAGTCCCCTGGAGCCGCCGAGGGGAGTCGAACCCCTAACCTCCTGATTACAAATCAGACGCTCTGCCAGTTGAGCTACAGCGGCCCGCTGGGCCGATTATACTACGGCAGCAGGACCATCACGCGGGGCGTAGACAGGCAATGTGGAAGGCTTACTGGGGGAAGGTTTACTGAAGGAGAGAGCCGATCCTGCGATTCAGTGCGTGCAGCACGGCTTTCGCCACGGCCAGGTAGGGATCCCCATTCAGCACGGCGGTGCCGGCGAGCACGATCTTGCCGCGGGCGTCTCTGAGGCCCATCGTCACCACAACGAGCGGACGCTGCCCCGTGGTGACTTCCGCCACCGAGTCAAGCGTGATGTCCGCATGGTCGATGAATCCCTGCACCGCGTCGATGGTCGCCTCGGCCACGAGGTCCAAAGGAGACACCGTCGCGGTCAGGCCGGTCGCTACGCCGATCCGTTGGGTAGTGCTGATGCTCAGCTGGACCTGCGCACGAGTCACCAGCACGCGTGGCTCACAACTCACGGCATCAAATTTCAGTCTTGCGTTCATCGTGCCCCCGGGTGCGCAGACTTCTGCGGCACACCCTCCTGGCATCTTGGAAGCACGTTTCATGCCATGGCATTTCGCGAGGATGAACGTTGGCAAGCTGGGCGGGCGTCAAAAAAGAAAAGCCCCGCAGCACTTTGCGGGGCGGCCGGCCATGATCTTCAGGACCCTAGTAGTAGCTTCTCCACGCGATGCGGGCATCCAGCAGATCCTCGTCTGCCTTCAACCCTGCGTACAGCCACACGAAGGGGGCCAGAATCCCTCCGCTGAGGAGCACAATGGTGAAGAGGATCGAGGCGTAAACCCACAGACCCTTCGCCAGGTACCAGAAGGGCCCCAGGAGCAGCGCCCACCAGTTGACGTGCAGCCGGGGGGGCAAGGGCTGGTGGTACAGCGTGGCCAGGGGATCTTCTTTCCGGACGATGCCAACCTGTAGATTCAAGAGCCACTGCACGCCGCGTCCGATGGACCGCAGGACTCTACCAACACCCTGCCAGAACCTCCCCATGCGCCTCGCTACTCCTTCTCTTCCGGTTCCTCCTCAGCTTCCTCGTCGCCGTTTTTGGCCCGGCCGGGGCGCTCCTCAGGCGCAAGCCGACCGGCGTGGAGGTCATCGATAGTTTCCTCCATCTGGAGGCAAATGGCACAGGTCCCCCGCAGGAGGCCATGCTGGCAGCGCTCCGCAGCGGTGCGGGCGCGGGCTCTCCGGGTTGGTGTGCGGGTGGCCCGGGGCGTTGCGCGTGCCGTCGCTGTCCTTCCCAATCCGTTCACCGCCTTTGTGTCATCTGGTCCCGCACAGATACGAACTGAAGTTCGCGGGACCGTGGGGCGCCTAGGCGCCGCCATGGGTTTATATTGTACTGATCTGGACCGCTGGCGCAACCCCCTCAGACTGTTAAGAGTCTGTTATCTATGTACGATGTCAGAAGGTCGCCTCATCCCACTTCGTCCAGACCAAACGAATTGACGGCGCCGGTATTCCCGCAACCTGTAGACATCTCTCCACAAAGGAGTCAAAAGCCCTCGGTGACCTGGCTGGGGCGACCTGCGGCCGGATGCTATGATCGAGCCATCGGAGGAGGAGTCATGAAAGACCAGTACGGCCGCGAACTCAAAGATCTGCGCATCTCCCTCACCGATCGCTGCAACCTGCGGTGCGTCTACTGCATGCCGGCCGAAGGCATCGACTTCCGGCCGGCAGAGGAGTTGCTGGCAGACCATGAGCTGCTGCTGCTGGTGCGCGTGGCGGCCGAACTGGGCGTGAGCCGCGTCCGCCTGACTGGAGGGGAGCCGACCG
>VBAP01000016.1:0-5357 GCA_005882335.1 Candidatus Segetimicrobium genomatis | reverse complement strand
ACCTGGCCGGACCCCTCGCTGAGGCCGGGCTGCGCCGGGTAAACATCAGTCTGGACACGATGGACCCCCAGAAGTTCTTCCGCATCACACGCGGGGGCCGCGTGGAGAAGGTGCTGTCGGGAATCACAGCTGCGGAGACGGCAGGCCTGCGCCCGATCAAGCTCAACAGTGTGGTGGTGCGCGGTTTCAACGAGGACGATGTCGTACCGCTCGCGGCGCTGACCTTGGAGCGACCGTGGGAGGTCCGGTTCATCGAGATGATGCCGTTCGGGAGCGTAGGTGACTTTGCCGAAGCCGGCGTGGTGAAATCCCAGGAGATCCAGGCAGCGATCGAGGCCGCGCTGGGACCTCTGGAGCCCCTCGACCTGTCCGGCGGCGAGCCCGCCCGCACCTTCCGGCTTCCCGGCGCCAGTGGCACAGTGGGTTTGATTAGCCCGGTGAGCCAGCCGTTTTGCGCCAAGTGTGGCCGCCTGCGCCTGACCGCGGACGGCCGGCTGCGGCTATGCCTCCTGCGGGACGACGAAGCAGACCTGCTGACCCCGCTCCGTCGCGGCGCTACCTACGACGAGATCAAAGAGATCTTCCGTACCGCGGCTTACCGGCGGCCTTTTGGTCACGCCCTTGCAGAGAAGATGTTCCCGCAGGCCCGCGTCATGATCCAAATCGGCGGCTGAGAGACGCGGGAACTTGGGAACTGGGGAACACGGGAACGCGAAACCGTTTGGCCTTGCTCGATCATCGTGTTCCCCGTTCCCGCGCTCCGCCCCGAGCCGACGAAGTCGGCGTGGGGGTTGCCGTCAGGTGCTTCGTGCTAGATAGATCCACGCTGTGCCGGGCCGTCCCGGGGCGATCGCGTCCGTTACCTCTATCGACTCGATGGCGGCTCCACACCCCCGCAGAGTGGCGACAAGCCGCGACGATGCATCGGCCGACCACAGCGCAAGGACCCCCCTTGGCGTCAGGGCCTCCAGGTAACGCGCGACACCCGCGGCAGTATAGAGCCGCTCGTTGAGGTCGCGAGCAAGCCAGTCTGGACCGTTGTCGGTATCAAGCAGAATCGCGTCATACGACGCCGGTGGCAGCGGTACGTCGTACACGTCTGAGAGGAGGAGCCTGGCGCGGGGGTCCTCCAAAGGCCGGCCGCTAAGGTCAGCGAAATGGGCACGATGCCAGACCACGACGGCCGGCTCGATCTCTACGACCTCCAGCCGCCCCACGCGGGGATCTTCCAGGGCCGCCTGCGCCGTATACCCGATCCCTAACCCCCCCACCAGCACCCGAAGCCCCTCTCCGATCACGCGCCGCAGGGCCAAAGCCGCTAGCGCCCGGTCGGAGGCCTCGTTATACGACGCCATCAGGAAGACCCCGTTGCAGATGATCTCGAAGTGGGACCCGGCACGCTGCAGCTGCCACTCCCCCGTGGCGGTCGTGACGCGCTCGATCACCTCGCGCCCCGATGGCACGGGGTCAGGAGTTGGGGACACCTCTCAGTCGTCCTCCGGGTCCACGATTTCTTCTTCGGCAGGCTGAAAGCGCGTCCCACACCGGGGGCAGATGACGTCGCCATCCTCCGGCGGCGTCAACTGCAGGAAGATGAAACGGCATCTCGGGCACAGAATCCGCAGCACGCTAACAACTCCTGCAAGAAGTCAGCAGTCGGCAGTCTCCAGTCGCCAGTCACCAGCCCACCAACTCGCAGGTTTCCTGGACTGCTGACTGCAGACCGCTGACTGGCGCGCCGTCCAAAACGAAAAGGATGGGGACTGTTCTCCCCATCCCGGTCTGTCACGAACTGCGCGCCTAGTCTTCTTCTCCCTCTAGGTTGCGCTCCAACTTCCGCTTCACACGCTGCAACGCGTTGTCAATCGACTTGACGTGGCGGTTGAGTTCGTTGGCCATCTCCTGGTAGGACTTCCCTTCCAGATAGGCCGTCAGGACCTTGCACTCCAGCTCGCTGAGGTTCTTGCGGATCCGCTCCCGCATCGTCGCCGATGCTTCCTGGTTGATCACGAGTTCCTCCGGATCGCTCACCTTGATGCTGCTGATCACGTCCAGCAGCGTGCGATCGGAATCCTCGTCGTAGATCGGTTTGTTCAGCGAGATGTAGGAGTTCAGCGGGATGTGTTTCTGCCGCGTCGCCGTCTTGATCGCGGTGATGATCTGGCGGGTGATGCACAGTTCGGCGAAGGCACGAAATGAAGAGAGCTTGTCGGCCCGGAAATCGCGGATCGCCTTGTAGAGGCCGATCATGCCCTCCTGGATAATGTCCTCGCGATCTGCCCCAATCAGGAAATAGGCCTTGGCCTTGACGCGGACAAAGTTGCGGTACTTATTGATGAGGTATTCGCTTGCGTGGTCGTCGCCGGACTTCGCAGTGGCGACGAGTTCTTCATCGGCCATTTCTGGGTACGTAGGTGCGTCACGTCTGGCGAGCGCCACTCTTCGCCTCCGCGGAGCAAGATTCGATGTTCATTATATGAGCGGGTCTACAATGCGTCAAGGAAAAGGTGTGAAATTATTGTGACCCGCCCGTCTCCATCTGCCGCACCACTTCGTAGAGCAACACGCCGGCGGCGACTGCGACGTTGAGCGACGCGATCCGCCCACGCATCGGCAGCCGCACCAAGATGTCGCAGTGCTCGCGCACAAGCCTGCCGAGTCCCTTCCCCTCGCCGCCCATCACCAGCGCAAGCGGCGGCAGTAAGCGGGTGCGATGGTACACGTCCTTCGCCGTGGGATCGGCGCCGGCGACCCACAGCCCAGCCTCTTTGAGTTCGTCTAACGTACGCACGAGGTTCGTCACCTGGGCGACCGGGAGGTACTCCAGCGCGCCTGCCGAGGTCTTGGCCACCGCCGGCGTCAGCCCGGTGGCCCGGTGCTTGGGGATAATCACGCCGTGCACCCCGGCGCCCTCTGCTGTCCGGATGATGGCGCCAAGGTTCGCGGGATCTTCGACGCCGTCCAGCACGAGTATGAACGGCGGCTGCTGGCGCGTCCGGGCTGCGGCAAGCACATCCTCCACGCTGACCAGTGGCCGGGCAGAGGTCAGCGCCACGACGCCCTGATGGCGGGCGGCATGTGTCAGGCTGTCCAGTCGGCGCCCATCGACGAACTGGACCACGATGTCCTGCCGCCTGGCTTCCTCCAGGATGTCGCGGATCGTTCCGCCGTGTGTGGTGCGGCCGATCAGAATCTTGCGGAGTGGGCGCCGCGCGCGCAGCGCCTCCAGGACCGCGCGCCGGCCCGGAATCGCGTCGCCGTTCCCGCCGGCGTCGCTACGTTCGTGGCCCGGAGGCATCCGCGGTGGGCTGGCGCCCGTCAGACGCGACACGCCAGCGCGGCCCGGCGGGCATGTCTTCAACCAAGATGCCGAGATCGCCCAACCGGGTGCGCACCCGATCGGCAACGGCATAGGCTCGTCGTTCTCGCGCCCGCTGCCGGCCCTCCAGCAGGGCGCGGATGAGGTGCTCAGGGTCCTGAGCGTCGAGCGGGTCAGGAAAGAAGTCGGCAGCCTCCCGGTGGGCCTCCGCCAGCACAGCGTGCAAGCCGGGTAAGAGGTCCGCGGTCAGCCCCGGCCTCCTCAGAGACAGCCCTAACACTTGCGCGAGTTCGCGAAGGGTGTCTGCGGCCACCCAGAGGCCCGCCCGCCCGCTGATCGTCCCTTTGATCACGGCGTCGGCGACTCTGTTGACCTCCGCAGCGAGCGCAAACAGCGCCGCGAGCGCCTGCGGGGTGTTCACGTCGTCATCCATCGCCCGCTCGAAGGCTTCACGGGCGCGCCGGGCCGCCTCACTCAGCCCGGCATCTTCTCGATCGTCGGCGCGCGCAATCGCCTCTTCCACGTTTGCCAGAGCGGTGCGCAGCCGCTCGAGTCCGCGGGCGGCCGCCCGTACGGCCTCGTCGGTCCACCGCAGGGGGGTACGATAGTGCGCGCTGAGGTAGAAGATACGCATGCCGTCGGCCTCATACTGGGCCAGCGCGTCGCGCAGGGCCACGAAGTTACCGAGGTGGCGATGCATCTCATCGCCAACCGGCGGCTTCATCAGCGCATTGTGCAGCCAGTAGCGGGCGAACGGCAATTTCGCGGTGTACGCTTCCGATTGAGCAATCTCGTTCTCGTGGTGCGGAAAGATGAGGTCCTCTCCACCACCGTGGATATCGATCTGCTCTCCCAGGTACTGCAGGTTCATCGCCGAGCATTCGATGTGCCAGCCGGGGCGACCGGGACCCCAGGGGCTCGACCAAGTTGGTTCACCGGGCCGGGCCGCCTTCCACAGGACAAAGTCCATGGGATGTTCCTTCCGCGGATCGGGCTCAATGCGGGCACCCGCCTGCATCTCGTCCAGGGAGCGTCCGGAGAGCCGGAGGTACCTGGGGAACGAGGTCACGCGGTAGTAAACGTCTCCGTCAACCCGGTAGGCATGCCCTCGGGCCATCAGCCCCTGAATGATCTCAACGATCTTGGGAATCATCTCGGAGGCGCGCGGATAGTGGGCGGCGCGACGGATACCCAGCGCGTCTGTTTCGCGGAGAAAGCGAGCGATATACTCCTCGGCAATCTCGACGGTATTGCGGTGTTCGCGGACGGCGCGTTCGATGATCCGGTCCTCGATATCGGTGAAGTTCTGGACGTGCGTCACGGCGTAACCACGATATTCCAGGTAGCGCCGCACGACGTCGAAAAACGCGTAGCTGAATCCGTGCCCGACGTGGGCCGGTCCGTAGAGGTTGGGACCACACACATACATCCGCACCCTGCCGGGTTCGCTCGGGGCGAACTCTTCGACGCGCTTGGTGAACGTGTTGTGCAGGCGCAGGGCCATGCGAAAACCTCATCCCCGAGTGTAGCAAAAAAGCGGTCTACTGAGTCTACCGGGTCTTCCGAGTCTACCGAGTCTCAAGCGATAATGCAAAGCGACGCAGTGAGACCTAGTAGACCCGGGAGACATGGAAGACCTGGTAGACGCAGTTGGTTATCGCGACCGTGGAATCTCCATGGCGTCTATCTCGGCGCAGACCTCCCAGCCGACGGAGACGCGCATCGTGCGCGGGTGGATGCGGCGAAAGCGCCTGAGATCAACGCATCCGCGGTCGGTCACGGTCCGATAGAATGTCTCCCCGGCCTCATAGCGGGATTCGACGATTTTGATGACGCGGTAGAAATGCTCATGCCACCAGAACCCGGTGACCCGGGGATGGACCGCCCCCGGCCGGTCCACTTCAACAGTGACGGGATTCGTCACCACGGCGCGCTCCACGAATAGCAACTCTGGCAGGTCTTCGTGCATGCGCGTGCGTTCGTCGGGGTGGGCCATCGGTAATCCAGTCTACCCTGTCCTCCCAGTCTTCACGGTCTT
>VBAP01000015.1 GCA_005882335.1 Candidatus Segetimicrobium genomatis | reverse complement strand
CTCACCGGACGGGAGTGAGAGATTGAACCCGGTCAGCCGTAGCCGTGGTCGCCCCGCTTCGAGCACTGTGACCTGAGGCATGCGCCCGCCGAGGAGTTTCGAGAGCGCGAACGGTGCGAACGTTACGCCGCTCAACCCGATGGTACACGAGCCGATGGCGAGTCTGTCTGCGTACGCCGCGATCCTCCCGCGCGCGTCCACCAGCGTCGCACCACGAAACCCGATCGACGGTTTCGGCATCGGCGTTCCTTGTTTGGGTTTCGGCACGCTGATATAATTCAGCATGCGCACTATTCCTCATCCCTGTGCGCGCCCTGAACCACTCGCGGGTCATAGCTTGCTTCCGGGCATATGGGTGGTTCAGGGCTCGGGTTCAGCACAGCGCCCGTAGCTCAGCGGATAGAGCGTCGGCCTCCGGAGCCGAAGGTCTGGGGTTCAAATCCCTACGGGCGCGCCACCTTCATTTGATCGAACCCGTCCGACTTTGCCCGCGAGCCAGATTTGAACCCCAGACCTGAGGGGGGTGCGGGGGAGCGTCAGCTCCCCCAGATGGTAAGGGGAGGAATCGGAGGGGATAGCCCCTCCGAGGAGCGCGCAGCCCGCCAGGGCGTCGCGCGCGACGGTCGGGGGTTCAAATCCCTCCGGGCGCGCCAGTCTTAGTGGGACGGCCGGCTCCGGGCGCTTTGTGGTGCATGAGCGCCGGAGCATGGTCCTAGGTACCATGATTGCCCCGATTTGGCCCTGCATGATTGACTCACAACGGCTATCGCCACCCATCTTACCAGATGTTGAAATCTGAATAGATCGCGGTACCAGGTACGCCAAGTACTTGGTGCCCAGGGCTGAGGATGTCCGTTGCCGCGCCGCCCACGGCTGTTCTTCGCAGGCGGGACCTACCATGTCACCGCACGCGGTAACAATGGGGACGACATATTTCGCGGCGATAACGACCGCGCCACGTACTTCCAGTTGTTGGCGAAAGCCGTAGGTGAGACTGCCGTACAAATTCTGGCGTACGTGCTTATGTCAAACCACCTCCACCTCGTCGTGCACACCCCGACCCCGAATCTCCATCTGCTGATCCATGGAGTCCATCGCCCGTATGCAGCGGGTTTCAACCGCACGTACGGCCGATCGGGGCACCTGTTTGGCAGCCGCTACCACAGCACGCTGATCCTTGACGACGCGCAGTTGCTGGAGGAGACACGTTACATCCACCTCAATCCGGTCCGAGCAGGCCTCGTCCGGCGCCCCGAAGACTTCTCGTGGAGCAGCTATCGAAGCTACATCACTCCACAGGCGGACGATGAGCTTGTGAACACCAATCCCGTGCTTGCCCTCCTGGCCCTCGAGCGCGAACGTGCTTGCGCCGCCTATGAGGAGTTTGTGCTTTCCGCATTAGCGGAACCTGGTACCGAAAACATCGGTTAACGGTACCAGGTACCAGCAATACGCCATTAGTGGTACCTGGTACCGAAAACGTTAGATAACGGTACCAGGTACCAGCGATACGCGGGACTTCAGGGGGACGCTACCTATCAAGCGCGAACGAGCGGGCGCCCGGTCAAAGCGGAGGGGATTACTTCCCTTCCGAGCGACGCACGCCGGTGCCTGGCCGCAACCCGACGCTGGCGAGTTCCGCCTTGGCGAGGCGGTCATAGCGGCCGGAGGCCCAATCGCCGAACGGATCCGGCGTATGCACCAGCAGTTCCCGGTACGTGAGCCGGTGAAGCGCCCGTGAAGCCAGCAGGCGCTCCATCTCTGGGTCGGCCGCTCGGGGAGCCAGGCGGATGGCATGATACGCCGCCCCAATGGTCCTCAGCCGCTCTAACCGCCAGGGGAGGTACCGCTGGAGCCATACGGTCAGCGCAATCGCCAACACGACCAGAGTGAGGAGGGCGGCCACGATCAGGATGATCCGCTCGAGGGACCCGCCGACCTCCACGAACCGCTCTGATACGGCGGAAAACGCGGACCGGATCAATTCGTCAACGCGATGACCAATAACGGGGGTGTGGCCGAGGGCCTCGCCGATCTGCTCACCGGCCGCGTTCAGGCCTGCGCCACCTTCTCGAATAGCCCGCCCGGCTTTCGCGAGCCCTGAAAGAAAAGAGTAGAGGCGCGAGCAGAGTGCGGCCCAGAGTCCTACCCAGATGAGCGTCGCCGCATCCGCGGAGATCTCACGTGCCCGGGCGCCAGGTGCCTCGCTCCACAGCTTGGGCATGCATTTCGTCCTCCTAGATGCTTACTACCCGCGGCACGGCCTCCCGAGTTCACGAACGCTTTCGTTCCATTAGTCCGCTCTTGATCTTTTCATAGGCCGCGGCGGTCGCCGCGGCGAGCATGCGCGTGTCCGACCCCGCAGACACGAACCGGAATCCCCGGTCAATCTGCACCAGAGCATCGTCCGCACCGGACGCCATGATGCCCGGCGCCTTGTGGTGCATCTGGGCCGCATTGAGGATGCGGTCCACGGCACGCCGATAGTCAGGGTGCTCAAACTGACGGAAGACTCCCAGGGTCGCAGAAAGGTCATTCGGGCCAACAAACAACACGTCCACGCCGGGCACCGCCGCTATCGAATCAGCATTCTGGACGGATTCGGCGGTCTCCAGCTGGCAGATCACCAGAACCTGCTGGTTCCAGTGCGCGACGTAGTCTGCGAGATCGAGACCGTACCGGCTGGCCCGGGTTCCCGCCACGCCGCGGATACCATCGGGAGGGAATTTCGCCGCGGCGACGGCGGCAGCGGCGTGCGCAGCCGTATTTACCATGGGGACGACGACGCCATACCCGCCGCGGTCGAGCGCTTTCTTGATGGAGACGGGGTCGTTGCCGGGGACGCGAATCAACGGAGTCACCTCCGTCCCCTTCATCGCCCGCACGATCTCTTCGACGGTCTCCCAACCGGCCGGACCGTGTTCGGCGTCGATCACCAGCCAATCCATACCAAAACTGGACACCAACTCGGCGATGGGAGGTGACGGCAGACTGATCCACTGGCCGATGGCCAGATGCCCCTCGAGCAGATGTTGTCTGGTCTTATTGGTAAACACGTGCCCTCCTCATGGTGCGTACACGTCGGGATTGGCGAGATGCGCCGGACGCTCTCCACGCAACACGGCCAGGACATCGTCCGCAATCGATACGGCCATGCGTTGCAACGCCTCTTCGGTGTGCGCCGCCGCATGTGGCGTGAGCACCGTGTTGGGGGCGGAGAGCAACGGGTGATCGGATGGCGGCGGCTCGGTCGCATACACGTCCACCGCCGCGCCGCCGATCCGCCGGGCGTGCAGCGCCTCTGCCAGCGCCTTTTCATCGATGACCTCCCCCCGAGAGGTATTGATTACCAGCGCCGTAGGTTTCAACAGCGCGAGCTTCCGGGCCCCGAGCAGGCTCCGGGTCTGAGGGGTTAGCGGGACGTGCAGAGTTATGACGTCCGATTCGCGCAACAGCACATCGAGGTCTGCGACGCGGTCTGCCGGCACAGGCAGGTCCGGCGCCAGAAACGGATCGTAGCCCAGCACCCGCATGCCGAACGCGTTTCTGCACTTCTCCGCCACCAACCGGCCGATATTGCCCAACCCGATCACGCCCAAGGTCTTTCCGTTGAGCTCTGTCCCGAAAATCTGGTTTCGGAGGTGAAACTTGCCTCGCCGCACCGCATCGTCGAGTTCTGGTAGCCGCCTTGCCACCGCCAGGATCAATGTGAGAGTGTGCTCGGCCACTGAGACGGCGTGAGTGCGGGGAACATAAACGACCGGAATTTTCCGCTTCGTCGCGGCGGCGAGGTCTACGTTGTCCAACCCTGCGCCGTGGCGGCCGATCACGCGCAGCCGTGGCGCCACGGCCATAAGCTCGGCGGTCAGCGGGAAGAGGCGCACGATCACGGCATCCGCATCTGCGATCGCCTGGCGGAGCGTCGCCTGGGTCGGCTCCGGGATCACCCGGACCTCCGCCGCAGCCTCGAGCACCGCCAGCCCGGCCTCGTGGATGGGCTCAGAGAGCACAACAAACGGTCGCATCGTGAGTCGGGAGCAGCCCTTCTGGACATCGCCAGAGGACTCCTCTGCCACATCGCACCCGCGGAAGATAGAGAGGAACGGGGCGGCCCCGACTGCGGCCCTCAATCCCACACGGTCCGGAGCAGCACATCAACGACGCGGATAGACACCAGAATGGCTCTCTTCCCTCCGATTTCGAAAGCCTCGCTGGCGTCCGGGAGGAGTGTGACGGTCAGTGTCTGCAGAAGATTGATCTTCGGCTCTTTCAAAATTACGGTGGCCTCGACCGTAAGCTGGGCCACCGGCAGGCCGCGGACATCACTGCGGAGGGTCAGCTGTCCGACATCGACATCCCCAACGACACGAACGCGCGACAGCACAAGTGAGCGGTAGAGCGCCACATCCACGCTGCGCCGAACTCCTGCCAGCGGGCGGACTGGAACCCGCGGGACCGACACCGCGAGGGTGTAGTCTCGGATGAGGGTCCCCGGGACCGGCACAAAGACGGAAAAACGCTCGGCCTGACCGGGTGAGATCCCCCACGGAATACCGTCGCTGCCAAAGGCGATGAGGTCTCCTGAGGGGGAAAACCCTCTGGCATCAATGACCAGACCGGGCACCGGCGACATACCTCGATTGGTCACCCAGCCGGTGATAATCAGCGTATCGCCATCCAGTGCATGGCCCACATCGGAGAGGGCAAGGACGGGCTCGGGTGCGGCGGCTCGGGCCGCCTGGGACAAGAAGACGGCCACCAGCATCGTCGCAATCACGAGTCGCGCAGCGAGTCCGCGCACACCGACACCTCATTGATCATGATACACCGCTCCTCCTAGTAACGGCTGCGATGTGTCGGCAGTTCCCTGACGTTCCACAGGACCCGCGCCATGGAGGGTGTAGATAGTCTTTGGGGGCTGGGAGCGCACTCATGAGGGCGTGGCGTGTCCGCACGATTGTCTTCTGCTGCGCCCTGGGGCTGACGGTTCAGTCCGCGGCGCGCAGCGCGGCGGGACCATCAGGCCGGCTGGCCGTCACGACGGTCGATCGCGGCGCGATGTGGGTCGCGGTCGTCAATGCCGACGGCAGCGGCTTTCGGCGGCTCACCGCAGGGCCCGGACACAGCGTCACACCGGTCTGGTCGCCGGACGGCCGGCGGCTGGCCTACACGCACATCGAGGGCAACGAGTCACAGATCTACCTGATCAACGCCGACGGAACCGGCCGCCGCAGATTAACCGGCTCACCGGGAGCGGCGTTGCTGCCGGCCTGGTCCCCCGACGGCAACCGGATTGCCTTTGTCAGGCGGCTGCGCAGCGCATCACAGATCGTCGTGGCGAACGTCGATCGGCCGGGGGAAACACCGCTGACCCCGGAGGGAGGCAACACCGCGCCTGCCTGGTCGCCGGACGGCCGCCTCATCGCGTATGTCGCGCGGGGCGAGGAGCACCCGGACCTCTACGTCATGAGTGCTGACGGCACGGACCAGCGGCGTCTGACGAGAGACGGCGTGCTGTTGCGCCCCGGGATCGTTCAGCCGGCATGGTTGCCGGGCAGCCTGGCCATCGCGTTTGTCGAGCGGATCGGACGCTTCGAGCAACAGATTTCGACCATCAACACGGACGGCACCGGTTACCGCCGATTCGCCACGGGCTACGCGCCCGCCTGGTCGCCGGATGGGCGGAAGGTCGGGTTTGTCGTGGCGCGGCACAGTGACGCACAGATCTATGTGGCCAACGCCGATGGCACCGCCCCCCTCAAACTCACCCCGTCGTCGGTGAATCTACTGCCGACGTGGTCGCCTGACGGAACCCAGCTTGCCTTCCTCGCCAGCCGCAATGGCGACCTTGCCCTCTGGGTGATGCGCGCCGACGGGAGCAACCAGCGCCGTCTGGCCGTCGCAGCGGGCGACCTCAGCCAGTTACCGGTCTTTTCGTGGCAGCCCAAGTAGACCATCCGGTCGGACGCCGGACCAGAAGGGAGTCTCCGCTGGCCGACGAATGAACCCCCATTCTTCCGGAGGGTACGCATGGCGGACGCTGCTGCGACGCTGGCCTATCTCAAGAAAGTGCCAATCTTCCGCGCGCTGCCGGCCAGGGAACTGGAGTTCATCTCCCGGTCCGTCAAAGAGCGCGTATATGAACCGGGCGCGGCCATCGTCAAGCAGGGCGAGCCGGGGGTGGGGTTCTTTCTCATCGCCGAAGGCCGGGTAGAGGTCGCTCACGACGGACACCGGATCCGCGACATGGGCGCGGGCGAGTTTTTCGGCGAGATGGCTCTCATGGAAGAACGCATCCGCACCGCGACGGTTACTGCCAAGGAGCGCACGCGCTGCCTGCAGCTGGTTCGCTGGGATTTTCGCGCCCTCTTGAAGGAGAACCCCGATCTCGCCGTCAAGATGCTCGAGGTCATAGTGCAGCGGCTCCGCGAGCATCCGCTCACACACGAGTCGGACTGACACCAGCAAAGAACAAGAAGGCAGTCGGCAGTCCAATCCGATGGCTCTTGACCGCTGACTGGGGGTTCAGCCGTGTTCGTTTGCCCTCGCGATCAGTGTCCATTGCAACGCCGCTCCGGCCCCAACGGCATCTACTGGAGTTGTCCAATGTGCAGCGGGCGCGCGGTGGGCCTGGGACTGCTTCAGCGGACAGTAGCCAAAGAGGTGGTGGATCAGATCTGGGCCGCCGCCCGCGAGCAGCGGGTGGCGCGTGGCCGTCCGTGTCCGTCCTGCCACGATCCGATGCACGAGGTCAGCAGCGGCCCGTCCGGCCCTGCGGTCGATGTGTGCCGCGTGTGTCATTTTGTGTGGCTCGATCCGACTGAGTACGAACAGATTCCCGCCATCCCAGCCCCACCGGCCGAGCCGGTGCGGCCTGAGCGGGCCACAGAGATCCTGGCTACGGCGCAGGCGCAAGCGATCGCCCAGCGCGCGGAGCGTTCGTTCGGCGCCGAAGCGCCGCGCGAGCTGTGGAAGTATCTGCCCGCGCTGTTGGGGATGCCCGTGGAGTACGAGCAGTCGGTGTTCCATAGCGTGCCCTGGCTGACCTGGGCGCTCATCGCCTTCATCTGCGCCTTCAGCATCCGCGCCTTCTCCAACATCGAGGCGGCGGTCACACAGTTTGGCCTCGTCCCCACACAGTACGCACGGTATTTCGGCCTCACCTTTCTGACCTCGTTCCTGCTGCACGGCAGCCTGGGGCACCTGGTGGGAAACATGTACTTCCTCTATGTGTTTGGAGATAACGTGGAGGACTTTCTCGGCAAAGGGCGCTATCTGGCGCTCATTCTGATCGCCGCCGTGCTCGGCGACGTCGCCCACATCGTGATGGATCCGCGATCGAATGTGCCGCTCATCGGCGCCAGCGGCGGGATCTCTGGTGTCATTGCCTTCTACGCGTTGAAATTCCCGAAAACGAAGATGGGCGTGCTATTCCGGATCTGGCTAATTCCCATCCGGTGGTTCCGTATCCCCGCGTATGTCTTCGTCGGATTTTGGATCCTACTGCAGTTCTTCGGGGTCTACCTGCAGATTGTTGGGGTGAGCTCCGTGTCCGCACTCGCACACCTGGGCGGAGCCACGACCGGACTGGCCTTCTGGTTGATCTACCGGCGCCTCAGCTAGCCTGCACAGCGGCGCGGCCTCCCTAGTTGCCTTCCACCGGGAAGACGAAAACTTGCAGATAGATCACCAGCACCATCTTCATGGCTGGGACTCCGGCCTGCGGCGGAACCTGCGGCCGGCAAACCCGGGTGCCTCGCTCGCGTCACGCCCCCGCGGAGGGTAGAGACGCTGCGGGCGCCTTCCCGGCGCGTCCGAAGGTGACGAGCAGAATGCCGCCGATTCCCCAGGTCGCGGCGAGCAGGACAGCCAGCCACCCGAGGACGGGAACCCAACCCAGCACCATGAGGATGGCCGCTCCGACCACGACATCCGGGACAGGGCCAATGTGCCAGTGGAACCCTTCGGCAATCCGATTGCCCAGCAGCATCGCAGCCGCCGAGAATCCGACGAGCCCCAGCACGCTGAGCCCCAACGGCACGAACGCGAGGGCGGGAATCCCGACGATGCTGACCGCCAGCGCCATGACCAGCGGCGGCAACAACACCCACAGCAACACCCCGGCCAGCAGCGCCCGACCCGGCATCTCACTCAACGCGGTGGAGACGCGATGGATCTGCTCCGGGAACAGGGCGGCAATTGCCGCAGCCATCACGGTGAATCCGATCATCACCCATCCGGCCAGCATGCGGAAAAACGCCCCAGACATCCACCGTCCCATCCCTGCCCAGGGGCGCCGGAACACCGGCGCCCGCGGCCGGGTGAAGACCAGCCCCTCACCGATCCTTCCGCCGACCTGCGCGCCTGGCTGGCGGTCCACCCGCCCGTTGACCGCCCACACGTCGCCATCCACCCGCGCCGTGGGTGTCAAGAGGATGCTTCCATTAAACGTGCGCACCGAGCCGGCCACTGTCCCCGCGACGGCGATATCGCCGTTCATCGTCATCGCATCGCCCTGCAGCGTTCCATCCACCTGGATGCGGCCGTTCATCGTCACCACGCTGCCGTTTTGCTCCGTTCCGGCCGGGATGAGCACGTCTCCTGACATTCGCACCGTCAGGCCCTGGGCGCGTACCGGCTGGGCGAGTAACAGGATTGCGGCAAAGCTACCGATCATAACTCTCATTTCGCTGTCCCTCTTGGAGATGCGTCAAGCCGCCTCGCCTTGACAGTTTCCTCCACCAGATAGAGCTCCCGACCGAGTCTGGGAACTACCTCCGACACATTCCGCTGTGCACAGTACGCCACGTCATTCGTGAGGCCGAGCCTGACAACGTTCCTGGCAGCGGCCGACTGGGAGAAAATCGCCAGCGCGTCTGGCTCGCTGCGGTACAAGCGGAGCGCCGCGATCGCGCCGTCGGTCAGGTCCGCCGATCCATAGGTCAGGAGGGCGTCGGCAAGGTACCCGGCGCAATAGGCATCATCGATGCTGAAAGCGCCCTCCCGGCCGGCACACACGACGGCGAGATCGTCGCCTCGCGCCGTTGACTCCCGCCATGCCTCGCGGCACACCGCCGCGCCGTTTCGCATCGCGGCCACCAGCACGGCGCCGGCGCCTTTCACCGCGCGGATCGCCGCCGTCCCGTTGGTCGTCACAAACACGACCGGTCTGCCGCGCAGCGGTGCCCGCGCTAGCTCCACGGGAGAGTTGCCATAATCGAACCCCGCGGGCGCCAGGCCCTCCTCTTCACCGACCAGGACGACATCGTCCCAGGAGGCCGCCGCCTGCCGCGCGGACTCGACGTCGCCCGCGATGAGAATCCGCGATGCACCTCGCTCCACGATGGTAACCAGCGACGAACTGGCGCGGATCACGTCGACGACGAGACAGATCTGACTCCGCTCAGAACCGGGCCGGCCGGTGGGAACGAGGGACGGGAGAAAGGCGACGTGCAACCGCATGGCGCCTATCCGTTGAACTGCCGCATACGCAAGTCTTGCTGAATGACCCACTGCAGGCGGGCCTGCAACTGCCCCGCGGCATCGTCCGCCGGCACTCCCAGGAACGCGGCGTCGTCGGGGGTGAGGGTCATCAGGAGGATGCGGCCACCGACGATCTCCCATCCGTCGGCCGCACGCAGCACGGTGACCTCCGATGGATCGGGATCGGCGTCAAAGAACCGATCCAACCGGCCGGCGATCGTCCCCACGCGTGCGGGATCCGGCAGCCGCAGGACGACAAGGAAATTCACAAGGATCTCGCCTACCTGCCGGCCTTGCTCCGGCACAGTCCGCACAATCATCTTCAGGTAGTTTGCCGCCGGCCGCCGCAGGAGGGGGATGCCCCTCCGTTTCAGGTCGGCCTCGATGTAGGCCACGCGTTCCTGCGCCGTGGGGTGGTCGGCGAATGCGCCCGCATCCTGTCGAGGCTGCAGCTGCTCCTCGTGCGCCAACCGTTCCATCAATGTGAGCATCGCCACCGGCGTGTAGGAAGTCTTCATCAGGTAGCTGATCCCCGTCAGGTCGGCCTCGCGCTCCAGGTCGCGCGAATATCCGGACATCAAGCCCACGCCGACCAACTGCGCGCCCACCGCGATCGCCGCGTCCCGGCTGAGGACCGCGACCAGGAGTGTCCAGAACGCTGCCTCGTTACTGCGGCGGATCATCTGCAGCTGGTGGCGGTGCGCAGCGTGTGTGACTTCGTGAGCCAGCACGGCGGCGAGTTCATGATCGGAGCGGACGAATGCCAGGAGGCCCTTCGTAACATAAATGAAGCCGCCGGGTAACGATAGGGCGTTGGGGATGTCGAGGTCGAGGATTTTGAACGTATACGGGAGCTCGGGCCGATCAGATTCCGCCGCGACGGCGCTGCCAACACGCGCCACCCGCTCCACCGCCGCCGGATCCTTCACGAGCTTGTACTGAGACTCCAGCCGGCGGGCATAGACCTGGCCGATCCGGACCTCGTCGGCGGCGGAAGGTTGTTGCGCACTCACGGGCATCGCAAACAGCGTGAGGCTGATGACGAGGGTCAGCAGTCCGCCGCCCGGGAACGCGACCTCGTGCGGGGCCGCGTGCGCGGAAACGCGGGAACCCCCACGCGCACTTCGCGCGCTCGGGGCGGCGCGCGTGAACTTACTGCGGTGTGTTGGCATCCGTCGGATCTGAGGATCCATCTTCAGCTTTGACGCCAAAGACGCGCCGCGCGTTCGCCGCGGTGGCGGCCGCGATCTCCTCCGGTTCGCGGCCCCGCAGCTCGGCGATCCGCTGCACAATGTGCCGCAGATAGGCCGGCTCGTTGCGCCGGCCTCGAAACGGCTCCGGCGTCAGCACCGGCGCGTCGGTTTCCACCAGCAGCGTCTCCAATGGAATCTCTTGTGCGACCTGGGCCGCTGTGCGGGCATTGCGGAAGGTTACGGGGCCGGCCAGCGACACATAGTAGCCCTTCGCGACGCATCTCGCGGCGACTTCTACAGAACCGGAGAACGCGTGCATTATCACCCGTGTGGCCTGCTGGCGTTCAAGGATCTCCAGCACCTCGGCAAACGCCTCGCGGCAGTGGATGATGAGAGGAAGGCTCAACTCACGACTGAGCCTAATATGTTCGACGAACGCACGACGCTGAACCTCGCGGGAGGCATCGTGTTCTGCGAAGTCGAGGCCAGTCTCGCCGACCGCGGCAACCTTCGGGTGGGCCGCCATCTCCCGCAGTTCCCGCATCGCCTCCGGGGTGGCGTCACCTGCCTCGTGCGGATGGATGGCCACGGCGGCGTAGACCATCGAGAAGCGTTCGGCCAGAGCAACCGCAGCGCGACTGGACGCGACGTTGGTCCCTACAGTTGTCATCCCCATGACACCGGCCGCCGCCGCGCGGGTCACGACACTGTCCCGATCGGATGCGAACGCCGCGTCGTCGAGATGGAGATGGGAATCAAACAGGTCCACGCAGTGACAAGTCTATCACCCAGCAGAAGGTCCGGCTATGGAACGTCCAACCGGTCATTGCGATGAGCGCAGCGACGAAGCAATCTCTCTTTACCTCTCCCATTCCAGGAAAGGAGATTGCCACGCCCCTTCGGGGCTCGCAATGACAGAAGGTGGGGTCGGGCGAGGAGCCGCGGAGCGACTGGAGGCGAGCCGTGGCCGCCGTTAGCGAGCGCCGCGTCGCGCAGGGTCGGGCCCTGTACACGGAGCGGAGCGGCCTTCGCCCGACCCCGCCCCTCACGTGATCTTGGCTCCTTTTGGCGCGTACTTTTCCACGGTCAAGAGCGCGACTTCCCCCTCCCACTCCGCCGCGAGCAGCATGCCCTGGGACGTGACGCCGCGCACGCGGCGTGGCTCGAGGTTCGCGAGTACGATGATGCGTTTGCCGATCAATTCCTCAGGCTGGTATTGGGGAACCAGCCCGGTGGCGAGGGTGCGCACCTCCCCGCCGATGTCGACCTTCACCTCAATGAGTTTTTCCGTCCCCGGCACCCGGGTTGCGGACAGTACCTCGCCCACGCGGATGTCGAGCTTACGAAACTCATCGATCGAGATCGTGCTCACTGTCTGGCTCCCCCCTGTCGAAGTGGCATCCGGTGCGGCTGCGGTCCGCTCGCGACCGGACGCGACCCCGACCTTCGTCTCGATCCTCGGGAAGATGGGCGCACCAGGGCTGACGCGCGTCCCCGCCGGAAGCCCGCCCCACCGCCTGGCATCGTCCAGGCGCTGCGTCTCCAGTGAGGCCGCGATGCCCAGCTGCTCCCACACCCGCGCGGTGGCCGTCGGCAGCCAGGGCGACAACAGGATTGTGGCGATGCGCACCGCCTCGAGTGTGTTGTACAAAACGGTTCCAGCACGAGCGCGATCTGTCCGAACGGCCTGCCACGGGGCCTCTTCGTCGATATACTTGTTGGCCGTCCCCAGCAGTCTCCAGATCTCCTCCAGCGCGCCCTTGAAGTCCAGACGATCAATAAATCGTTCGATCGACGATGCGACTTCGACGGCCGTCTGACGGAGTGCGGCATCCTTCCCGGCTTCCGATCCACGCGCGGGCACTTGCCGGTCGAAGTGCCGCTCTAACTGCGGCACGGTGCGGTTCAACAAGTTCCCATAGTCATTCGCCAGGTCGGCGTTGAAGCGGTGCACGAGTCCCGACCGGCTGAAGTCGCCGTCTTCCCCAAAGGGGATCTCGCGCAGCAGGAAATAGCGGAGCGCATCGATGCACACCTCAAACGCGGCGCCGGATGCCGCGGCCAACTCCCGTGCCACCGCGCCGGGATCGATGACATTCCCCAATGTTTTGCTGATCTTCTGTCCCTCCACCGTGATGAAACCGTGCACAAGGACCTGCCGCGGTGGAGTCAACCCGGCCGAGATGAGCATGGCCGGCCAGAGCAGGGAGTGAAACCGGTTGATGTCTTTGCCGATGAGGTGGTGGCTGGCCGGCCACCATCGTTCGAATTTCGCCTCGTCCTGCCCAAAGCCCACCGCTGAAATATAGTTGGTCAGCGCGTCGAACCAGACGTAGATGACGTGCGTGGGGTCGTCGGGAACCGGGATGCCCCACGAAAGTTTCTCCACCGGCCGCGACACCGAGATATCTTCCAGGGTGTCGATGAGGTTCAGCATCTCGCCGTAGCGGGAGGCCGGCACGACAAAGTCCCGCCGTTCCTCAAACAACCTGCGCAGCTGCGATCGGTACTTCGAGAGGCGGAAGAAATAGTTCTCTTCCTCAATCACGATCGGCTCGGCATCATGCGCCGGGCACTTGCCGTTGACCAGGTCGCTCTTCGTGACGAACGCCTCATGGCCGACGCAGTACAACGCCTGATAGTTCTTCTTGTAGAAGTCGCCGGCGGCCCTGACGCGCCGCCAAATGGTCTCCACGCCTCGGGCGTGGCGCGGCTCGGTAGTGCGGATGAAGTCATCGATGGATAGATTCAGCAGCCCCACCAGGTCACGGAACTTCGCGGCATTCTCATCCACAAAGGCCTTCACGGCCTTGCCCGCCGCCGCGGCCGTGGTGGCGTTCTTCTGTCCGTGCTCGTCGGTTCCGGTCAGGAAATGCACTTCGAAACCCCGCAGCCGATGAACCCGCGCCAGGACGTCGGCGATAATCTTCTCGTACGCGTGCCCGATGTGTGGACTCGCGTTGACATAGTCGATGGCGGTTGTAATGTAGTACCGCTTCGTGTCCACGATCCTCACCTCAAACAAAAACACCTCTCATCCCGTGGGACGAGAAGTGCCTCTCGTGGTACCACCCAGATTCGCGCGTACCCGCGCCTCAAACAGACACAGGAGGGTTCTCCGATGTCCTGGCCCGTCACGGAGGCCTGCCGACAAACCCTACTTGTGACTAGTGACTGGTGATTGGTGATTGGTGACTAGCCCGCTTTTTCCGGTCACCAGTCACGAGTCAC
>VBAP01000014.1 GCA_005882335.1 Candidatus Segetimicrobium genomatis | reverse complement strand
GTACAGCCCCCGCAACGCCGACGCCTCTGTGTATCGGAAGACCGCGCGACGCCCGTTCGCACTCGCGATGGAAGGACTGCCTCCCGCCAGGGGCACGATCGCAAACCGCTTCGCAGCGCACCCCGGCGAGCCGGGCGTCATCTATGCAGCCAATAACCACGGCGTATTCCGCACGGCCGATGCAGGACAGACCTGGCAGGCTCTGGAGATTTCCTGGCCGCCGCGTGTGTTCGCGCGCGGCGTGGAAGCGCTGATCTGCCTCCCTGGTTGAGCCGACATCATTGGACGCCATCCACGCTCGCGAAGACGCGCACGTACCGGCGCCGGGGCAACCAGACCCGACAGGACCGATGCCTCCTACGGTGCGCAGCCTGATCCGGCTCGCCTGGCCGGTGGTCGTCTCGCGTTCGAGTCAGGTCGTCGTCGGCGTCACGGATGCGATCATGGTGGCCCACCTCGGCGAGGCCGCGATCGCCGCCACGACGACCGGAGCCGTCAACGTCTTCAACCTGCTCATCCTCCCGATGGGTTTGGTATTCATCGTCTCGAGCTTCGCCTCGCAGTTCACCGGTGAACGGGATCCCGCCGGCGCGCGGCGTTACGGATGGTACGGCCTCGGCGTAGCGCTGCTCGCACAGGTGCTGTGCATCGCCGTCATCGCTGGCGTTCCCGACTTCCTGCGGGCGATTGGGCACCGCGGCGAGGTCCATCGCCTGATGAGTGATTACCTCCAGGTGCGGCTGCTGACGGGCGGAGCAGCCGTCGGGATCGAGGCCCTGGCCAACTACTACGGTGGGCTCGGCAATACGCGGCTTCCTATGGGAGTAAGCCTCGCCGCGATGAGCCTCAACGTGTTCGGGAACTGGGTCTTCATCAACGGCAACCTCGGCGCACCGGCGTTGGGCGTCAAGGGCGCCGCGCTGGCGAGCGCTCTGTCTACCGGCGCGGCATTCGCCATTTTTCTGGCGCTCTTCCTGAACGGCGTCGGCGCGCTCCGCGTGCCCGGCCGCGTCCGTCTGGCCTGGCATGAATTCGCTCGCACGCTGCGCTTTGGACTCCCTGTGGGGATGAACTGGTTCTTCGAGTTCCTGGCCTTCAGCTTTTTCGTCAATGTGCTCATGGGAGGACTCGGAACCACGACGCTTGCCGCGCTTATGATCGTCATCCAGATCAACTCGGTTTCGTTCATGCCGGCCTTCGGCATCGCCAGTGCCGGGGCGATTCTGGTCGGTCAGGCCATCGGCGCCTCGCGTCACTCGGACGTTCCGCCGCTGGTGAAGATGACCGCCAAAGTGGTCGGGGTCTGGCAGGGAACGGTCGGGCTCGCGTACCTGGCGTTTCCCAGGCTCTTCATGGCCCCGTTCATCGATGAGCGGACGGCGACCCCGGAGTTGCTTGAGATCGGGACGACGATGCTTATGCTCTCCGCCGGCTGGCAACTGTTCGACTCTGTGTCGATGACCCTCACCGAGGCCCTCCGCGCCGCCGGCGACACTGCGTTCTCCATGTGGGCCCGCGTCACGCTGGCGTGGGTGGTGTTCGTCCCGGGCGTCTACCTCTCGCTGCGGTTTCTGGGCAGCGGCTACGTCGTCGCGACCCTGTGGCTGATGGTGTACATCGGCCTGCTGGCAGCCGTCCTGGCCTTCCGTTTCAAGGCAGGAGTCTGGCGGCACATCGACCTCACCGGCAGAATCCAGACGCCTGCCTGAACACTGCTGCCGCCGACCGCGTAGACGCGACCGGAGCAGAAGGTTAATGTTGGATCATGTCCCGGCTTGACGCCCGCAAGCGGGCCAGCCTTCCGAAGAACGCCTTCGCCTACGTCGACTCCCGCGGCCGGCGGCGACTGCCCATCAATGACGAAGCTCACGTGCGGAATGCCCTTGCCCGGTTCAACCAGGTCGACTTTGAGAACGATGGTGCGCGCGAGCGCGCCCGCAAGCGGCTGCTGAACGCGGCGAAGAAGTACGGCATCGTCCCCATCGGTTTCATTACCGGCCAGCTGCAATCGGCGCGAAGACAGGCCACCCATGCTCCCCCGCTCCCCAAAGGGTTTGTCACCCTCCTGATGACCGATATCGAAGGCTCTACCATTCTTCTCCGCCGCCTGGGCGATCGATATCGAGACCTGCTCAGCGGCGTCCGACGCACGTTGCGTGCGGCGGTCCTTCGCGCAGGCGGCCGCGAGATCGACATCCGCGCCGACGAGTTCTTCGCCGTCTTCAAGCGCGCCGTCGACGCCGTCGAGGCGGCAGCGGCCATCCAGCGGGCGCTTGGCAAACGGACCCGGCGCGACGATCTCGAAGTGCGGGTTCGCATCGGGATCCACAGCGGCCGCCCCACCCTCACCGATTTCGGTTACATCGGTTTGGCCGTCCACACCGTAGCCCGGGTCTGCGCCGCCGCCCATGGCGGTCAGATTGTCATGTCCGGCGAGACCACGGTAGCCGTCGGAGGATCGATACCGGCCGGCCTCCGCTTCCGCAGCCTCGGCCGGCATCGCTTGTCCGGCCTGCCGGATGCCGAGCCGCTCTTCCAGGTCGAGGCGGACGGACTGCTCGCCACGTTCCCACCGCCGCGGACGGGGGGCCGCTCCCCGACGAATCCATGACTCATCGAGGCTTGACAAGAAGACGCCGGAGGGCGTACAATACTTACTAACAGGAAGTAACGCGTACAAGGGAAGTCAATGCGTACGCGCAGGGAGCCGTCTAGCATGAGTGAGAGGACGCTACAGGGCATTCACCACGTCACGGCGATTGCGGGAGACCCGCAGGAGAACGTGGACTTCTATGTGGGCGTGCTGGGCCTCCGGCTGGTCAAACGCACGGTGAATCAGGACGATCCGGGCACATACCACCTCTTCTATGCTGACGCCATCGGGAGCCCCGGCACCGACCTCACGTTTTTCGCCTGGCCTGGAGCTCAGCACGGACGGGAAGGCGCCGGGCAGGCGAGCGCCGTGGCGCTCGCGATCCCCACGGCGACGCTGGGGTACTGGACCGAGCGACTGGCCGACCACAACATCGCGTTTGAAGGCCCCAGGCCTCGCTTCGATGAGGAAGTCATCGCCTTCTCGGACTTTCACGAGCAGGCGCTGGAACTGGTGGCCGCGCCGGATGGCGGATCGCGTCAGTGGCGAGCCTGGGCCGACAGCCCCGTCCCGGCGGAGTTTGCGATCCGCGGGATCCACGGGGTCACGATCAACGAAGCGATTGAGGATCCCACGATTCCATTTCTCACACGGGAGCTTGGGTTCCGACCAGCGGGCGAGATGGCCGGGCGGAGGCGGTTTGGCGTCGGTCCCGGTGGTTCCGGAGCCTGGCTGGATCTGATCATCACGCCGGGCGCGCCTCGCGGTAGGGTGGCGGTCGGGACGATCCATCACGTCGCCTGGCGCACGCCCGATGGCGAGCAGCACCGGCAATGGTGGCAGCAGATCCGCGAGATGGGCGTGCCAATCAGCGAGATCATCGACCGGTTCTGGTTCCGCTCGATCTATTTCCGCGAGCCCGGCGGCGTGCTCTTCGAGGTCGCTACCGATGGCCCGGGGTTCATGGTGGATGAATCCGCTGAGGATCTCGGCGCCCGGCTGGTGCTGCCGCCGTGGCTGGAACCTCACAGGTCGGAGATCGAGGGCCGTCTGCCGCGGGTCGAGCTGCCACAGTTTGCCGGCCGGCGGGCGCGTGTCGGTCCCACCATGTAACGAGGCCACACACACTTGGCGGATGCGGACGCACCGGCATTTACGCATCGCTATCAGCCCGGCGCTCCGGGATCGCGTGTGACGCTACTGCTCCTGCACGGCACCGGCGGTGATGAATCCGACCTGCTGCCGCTGGGCAGCGCCGTTGCGCCACAGGCGGCTTTGCTCAGTCCGCGCGGCAAGGTGCTGGAGCGCGGCATGCCGCGCTTCTTCCGCCGGCTCGCCGAGGGCGTGTTCGACATCGAAGATCTGACGCGGCGCACTCATGAGCTGGCGGATTTCGTCGAAGCCGCGGCAGGCACATACGGCTTCTGCTCCGGCCACAAGTCCTGGCAGGCGCAGCGCTGCTCCGCCCGATGCTCCCGCTGGTGCCGCAGACGCTCCCGGATCTGCATCGGACGGATGTGCTGATTGCCGCCGCACAGAGCGACTCTCTCGTCCCGGCGTCGAGCACACGGCTACTTGCCGACCTGCTGCAACGATCAGGTGCCGAGGTGACGGTCGAGTGGCTCGGCGGCGGCCATGGACTCACCGCGGCGGACACAGCCACCGTCGCCCGCTGGCTCGCTACCAGGGCAGACCCACGGCCTGAGTGAGGAATTTCATGAGGGGAGCGGCGGAGCGGCAGGCGTCCACAAACGTGTCCATGAAGTCTGGGGCACAGACCTCCTTCTCGGAAAACCGCTCCATGACATACACATCTTTCATCTTTAGGTCTTCCGCAAACGGATGCGCCGGGCTGTATCCGGGAGGGACGCGCTTCAATGACTCCCCCTCAACCGAAACCCCGGCAGTCCGAATCGCCTTCCACTCTCTCGTGCGTGCGACGATGCGATCGCGTACTTTCTTCAGGGCTGTCGAATCGGGATGCCAGAGCCCTCCCCCGCCCACGCAGTCCGTGGGTTCCAGATGAAGGTAAAACCCCGGCGCGTTCTCATCCTTGCCGGCCCGAGCGTGAGGAAAGTGGGCGCCCACGTTGGTCTTGTACGGGCTCTTGTCTTTTGAGAATCGGATGTCCCGGTGGATACGGAACATGGAGCCACCGACCGGCCGGGGGTCGACCTCGATATGGGGGCTGATGGCGTGGAGCGGCTTGCCGAGGTCTGCAATGAACCGCAGCATCGGCTCCTTCACGTCGGTCTCGTACCGTCCCCGATTCGCCTCAAACCAGGCGCGCTCGTTGTGCGCTTCCAACTCGCGGAAGAACTGGAACAACCTCGGACTGAAGTGTGCCGCTCTCACCGGTGTTTACCGCTCGTTTCCGTCAGTCTAGATGTCCTTCCAGGTACTCTGCCAGCGCACGCGCAATCGCTTCCTTGCCCACCGCCGACTCCTTCACCTTGCCGTCTGGGGTAATGAAGTAGCCGGTATGCCGGCCGCCTTCGATCTCTTGGAGGTCGTTGGCGATGACGAGATCACACCGGTTGCGCGTGAGGAAGTCAAATGCGATCTGAGCCAACTCCTCGGTGCTTTTGCCGATTTCGAGCTTGAAGCCGACGAGAAAAGTATCTGGGGCCAGGTCCTTCACCAGCTTGACGGCCTTGGGCGTCGGCACGAGCCGGACGATCCATTCTTCGACGTGCGAACCGGTCTTATAGGGCCGCACCGTGTCCGGCTGGAAGTCCAGGACGGCCATGGGATGGATCAACGCGTCGTACCGCTTGGGTAGTTCTTGCTTGAAGACGCCGATGAGATCATCCACCGTTTCAATGGGGACTAATTGCAGGTGATCGAGGCGGGGACCACGCAGCACCGGCGTCTGGCTTCCCCGGCCGTAGACGAAGGTGACCAGAGCGCCGCGCCGGATGACTTCCTCGGCGATGAGCGCACCCAACCGTCCCGTGGCCTTGTTCGTGATGTAGCGGACGGCATCCAGGGGCGTGCGCGTAGGGCCTGAGGTGATCAGCAGCCGTTTACCGCGGAGAGCCAAGACAACCCCCTCACCCCCTGAACCACTCGCCAGGCTCGGGTTCAGGGCAAACTCCCCTCTCCCGGAATGGGGGAGAGGGAAATAAGGATTATCTAGGTACCTGGTACCGGGAACTTCAAGCAGAACTCGCGCACGTCGCCCCGCAACGCCTCCAGCCTCCGGTTTTCCTCGATGGAACGTCGGAACGCGCGCAGCGTGGCGGTGCGCTCCTCGCGCCCCTCCGGCAGCCTGAACTCCTCAATGACCTCACCCACCGCCGCGATCCACTCTGCGATCCGAGACATCTCCGGCTCGCGCATCCCACGCGTCGTCGCGGCGGGCGTGCCCAGCCGGATGCCGGACGGATAGAATGCGGATGAGGGCTCTCCAGGAATCGTATTCTTGTTCACGGTAATGCCGACCCGGTCGAGCGCCTCCTGCAGGAACACGCCGCGTCCCGCACCGCCCGGCGTGAGGTCGAGCAACATCATGTGATTGTCGGTGCCTCCGGTGACGAGCTTGAACCCGTAGCGCAACAGGCCATGCGCCAGGGCTTTGGCGTTGACGACGACCTGCCGGCCGTACTCTCCAAACGACGGCTGCATCGCCTCGCCGAGCGCGACGGCAATGGCGGCGGTGGTCTGATCGTGCGGGCCGCCCTGAAGCCCGGGGAAGACGGCGCGGTCGATACGCTCAGCCAGCTCTGGATCCTTCGCCAGACCTTTATCGGTGACGAGAATCATGGCACCGCGCGGACCGCGCAGCGTCTTGTGCGTCGTCGTGGTCACGATGTGGGCGTACGGCACCGGGCTCTTGTGCGCGCCCGCGACCACCAGTCCGGCGATGTGCGCGATGTCGGTGGCGAAGAACGCCCCGGTTTCGTCGGCCACCGCGGCGAGCTGCTCAAATGGGAACTCCCGGACGTAGGCCGTGGCGCCGCACCAGATGAGCTTGGGCCGGTGCTCGCGAGCCAGCTTCCATACTTCGTCGACGTCGATGTAGCCGTCGGCCTTGACGTGGTAGGGCACGCTGCGGTAGTAGGTCCCGGTGACGCTCACCTTCCAGCCGTGTGTGAGATGGCCGCCGTCGGGTAGATTCTGACCCATGATCGGATCGCCGGGCTGGCACGTGGCGAGATAGACGGCGAGATTCGCGGGGCTGCCGGAGTACGGCTGGACGTTGGCGTGCGGTACCCCGAAGAGCCGCCTGGCGCGCTCCTGCGCTAGCCGCTCGACATCGTCCACGTTCTCATTACCGCCGTAGTAACGGCGTCCGGGATACCCCTCTGAGTATTTGTTGGTGAAAATCGTGCCCATCGCCTCCAGCACGGCCTCCGAGGCGTAGTTTTCGGACGGGATGAGCTCTACGCCCTCGCGCTGACGCCGGCGCTCGGCAGCGAGCGTGCGATAGATCTCAGGATCTCGCTCCTGGAGGCGCATGCGGGTGCCCCTTCTTCCATACTTACAGCGAACGGGATCGCAGTGTTTTCCGTTCTGCGCGGGGAGGAAAGCACCCTTTGTGGCGAGGGCGGAACTACACGGGCGTCAGGTCGCTCGATGTGAGGAGGGTCACCGGATCGCCGACCCGGATAAATCCTTCGCCGTCAACCGCAACGATGCGGGCGAGTTGCCCGCGGCGGCCCTGTAGCGCTTGTTGAAACGCCACAGTGTCGGGCACCCCGAGCGACTGGCCGATGTGCGTGCACGGCTCGCACGGGCCGGTAAGTTCGCAGGTGACCTCCCCGACGCGCAGCAGCGTGCCGGACGGCAATGTTTCCAGTGCGGGGAACTCGACGGTGATCTGTTCCCGCAGGTCGCCCGGCCGCAGACCCAGGGCCTCCAGCGTGGCGCGGTCGACGATGAGGACCTGCCGGCGGCTCCCGGCCTTCTTCTTCCCGTGCACATCGCCTTCGAGCCCAAGATCAACCAGGGCTTTGGCCCGACGCACCGGCTCAGTCTGCCCACGGTGCTCGACGAGGATTTGGAGACCGATCACTCTGCCGCTGGTGGGCATGGCTTACACGTGCAACCGTTGCACACATCATATCATCGATCCCCCGGCCGGTCGAACCTGCGCTCCATGACGTCCGATCTGCTCGTGCCGCCGTCGAATTCCTCGATGCGCTGATCGATACCCTCGCGCCTCTCCCGCGGCAGGTGCCATATCGCGGACGGCTCGGCCGGCACCGCTGCCCCACTGCCGACGGGGATGAACCCACCGTATCTCATGGCCAGCACTTTCCCGACGTCACGACCAAAAAACCACCACATCACCGGCGCCATCACAATCCATCCCGCCGGCCCGGCCTCCCCGAACGTCCGGACGAGGTCGAGAATCCGCGACGGGGCGAAGATCATCCCGCCCACGATCAGGGTCGAGATCGCCGGCCGCACCAGAGCAATGATGCTGTTGGCCCACACGTAGACACGTCCGGCATTTGGGGAAGTAGCCCGGACGAAATCTACCCAGACGTCCGCCTGCGCCTTCTCAAGCTCAGACAACTGGCGCCGCACGTCGACCTCCCGCTGTGGATCCTGCAGAAACCCGATACCGCGCAGCAGGCCGACGATGGCTTCGATCAACGCGCCGGAAATTTTCATCTGTGGTCCTCCCTCCACGGACATTGTGCGACTCGCCTGATTGATCCCGGCAGATGCGACCACCCTCCTTTCCTACACGAAATACGCGCGGTGAGAAGGTATGGAAAGTCACCTGATAAGGTGTCGCCGGACCGAGGTAACTACAACTGCGGGATTTGGGATTAGGGAGTAGGGATTGGTACCTACGGGTTCAAATGACGACACCAGGAAATCCGACTCGAATCCCCAATCCCCAATCCCTAATCCCGTAGTTGGGTGTCGGGGCGGAAATCCACCACGTGGAACGTATGCAACCGCGTGTTCGAACTCGGCAGCCACTCCACTTGAATCGGATGGGCGAAGTCGGGCTGCAGCCGGCCGTGCTGCAGCCAGTAGCGGGCGTGCGGATCCCCGGCGACCGCCGGGCCGGCTTTCGCCACCAGCGTGAGCGGCCGGTCCACGATGTGCACCTCACTGATGACGGAAAGCCGGAGCAACGCCTCTGTGATGCGGGCCGAGAGATCCGCCGGAGGCGCCGGCCGCAGGTTCACCAGGGCGATGTTGCGGGACAGCGGCCCGATGATCTTCACGTTGGCCAGCTCCGCCGGAAATCGCGCCTCCTTGACCAGTGTCAGGAGCACTTCGTTCGCCGCGGCGACCGCCTGGCCATGAAACTCGGGTGCGGCAAGCGGCTTGAGCAGGTGCTTGAGCTTGCACCCTTCCCGGCCCGGATGTTCGCCGATCTTCGGGACAACGAGCCCAAGAGCATCCGCGATCATACGGACTTGCGGCTTCTCCAGATTGAGCAGTGGGGAGTAGTACCCGTTGCAGACCTTGATCCCCAGCTTGCCCCAGGTGTCCGACCGGTTGGCGCCGGTCAGCACCAGGCGGCCGCGCGCGACCGCCTTCACCATGCCGAGCTTGATCTCACGGGTACAGCGGTTGCAGGCGGGGCCGTTGGCCTGAACCCGATGCTGCACGTACTGGCCGAGGAGACACTTTTGCTGCAGCCCGAGTTGCTCGGCCATCTCCAGCACGATTTCATTTCCGCGCCGGTAGTTGTAGGCGCCCATGTTGACGGTGACCAGGAGCACGCAATCTGCGCCCAGCGCCTGCTTGGCCAGCGCGGCCACCGTGCTGCTATCCAGGCCACCGCTAAAGGCGACCACGACAGGCTTGCCCTCGGCGACGGTCTGGATGTCGTCTACAATCGTGCGAATGAGGTTGTCAATCTCGGGCATTGCCATGATGGGTCCGCTCCTGCCCCCTCAGTATAATAGTCTACCCGGTCTTCCCAGTCTTCCCGGTCTACTTGCATATCGGAAGAGTTTTCGCAGGCAGACCGGGTAGACAGGGTAGACCGGGTAGACTTTTGTTTTCAGTCAAGCCAGACCGTCTTCTCCGCGGCCGGGGTCCGCTGTTTTTGCGGGATGGCCGCGGGGTACCCCGCGTAGAGGATCCCGATGATCCGCCGGCCGGTGGCAAGACCCAAGAACTCGCGCAGCGGTGGATGGTCTCGGAACGCTCCGGTCCGGAAGTACGTCCCGATGCCCAGACTCCACGCGCCAAGCATGAACGCATATGCCGCGCCGAAGGTCGCCCAGTAGTTCTCCTCCCGCAACTCGGGATCGTCGTGGCCCTGCGCCGTGACGATGATGATCACCGGAGTGTGTATCGTATCCTCGACGATCTTCGCTAGCGCTGGCTGGACCTCGGGGGCCTTCGGATTGGGCATCGTCGCCGCCCGGAAGTCCCGCCGGATCTCAGCAAATCGCCGCTTGCTCGTCTCCCCCAGCACGAAGAACTGCCACGGCTCCGTGAGCCGGTGGTTCGGCACCCACACCGCGGCGTCCAGCAGGCGCTGGATGATCTCCCGGGGGACAGGTTTGGGCTGAAACTGGGGGATGCTGCGGCGGCTGATGATCGCATCCAGTACGCTCATCTGCCTGGTATCCTGCATGGTGGCCTCGCTTTCGACGAAAGGAACTGCGTGAACTCTTCGTCAATTGTAACGTGCCACCGGGCATGTTGGATGATATGGAGAGCACGACACCCACAGATCGGCGTGCGTGGTTGACGGATAGCATCCTCCTGGCCGTCGTCCCCGCCATGGCGTATGTGCTGGCGTTTGCGTTTGAGTATGGCTACTACTTCGCCTACGGGTTCCCTCAGGAACTTATCAGCATTGATCTGAACCGCGTCTTTGTCGCGGGGGTCATCTTCCTCGGGGGGGTGCTGCTCCTGGTGGTCCCGGCTACCATCGTGCTCGCGCTCCTCCCCAGCGAGCATCCACTCACGCCAGCGATCGCCCAGGCAGTCACGTTTGCGCTGGCGTATATGGTCTTTCTCGTCTACTATTGGCGCTTTGATATTCTCGCCTGGCTCCTCGGACTGCCGCTCCTCTGGTACCTCGGCTACAAGTTTGGGTTGCCACTGCTGACGCAGCGCGGAGTTCGCGGATACATACAAAAGTTCAGACGGCAAGCACAGACCCAGCAGGAGAGGACAACATTGTTCCGCACAGCGCTTCGCACACTCGGCCCTACCCAGGGGGCGATTGTGATCTACTTCTTCGTGGCGCTCGTCCTCGCTGTCTCATTTGGATGGAGTCTGGCCAGAGAGCAGGTGTACTACTTCGTGGTCCCGGGGCAGCCCGAACGGGTTGTCCTGCGCATCTACGGGGACTCAATCATCCTCGCGCCCTTCGACCGGCAGACGCGGCGAATTCTGCCGGAATACACCGTACTGCGACGGACCACCGGGGCCATCACGCTGCGCGAGGAACGCATCGGGCCGCTAACGGTGGAACGCTAGCAAACCAACGCTCATCCTCGTTTCTACGTTTTCGCGTATAATTGGCGCGGAGGGGTGCAGGGAATCTGGCTATCCGGGCGGTCTTGAAAACCGCTGGGCTTAACGGCCCGTGTGGGTTCAAATCCCACCCCCTCCGCCAGATGTGGTGGGAGGCCCCGTGAGGGGCCTAATCCTTTTCTCCCTCTCCAGTAAGTTGAGGGCCCCGGTAGGGCCCAACATGACTCCCCTCTCCCCGGTGAGGGAGAGGGTTAGGGTGAGGGGGCGAGATTGCTCCGCAAGCGAGTAGTACCTGGGGCACTAGGAGAACCATGAAATTGGGCAAGACGCTATACGTAACCAATAGTAAGGCCTGGCGCACGTGGCTTTCACAGCATCACAACAAAGAACGAGAGATTTGGCTAGTCTACGCAAAACAACACACGGGCAAACCCCGCATCGGATACAGCGACGCTGTTGAAGAGACACTCTGCTTCGGCTGGATCGACAGCACCGCCAAGAGAATCGATGAAAATTTCTACGCGCAGCGCTTCTCTCCGAGAAAAAGCACGAGCCAATGGTCTCAGCAGAACATCGAGCGGGTGCGCCGATTAGTGAAACTCCGCAAAATGACTCCCCCGGGTCTCGCCGCTATCAAGAATCCCGAGGCCTTGCTCAAAACCAAAAAAGTCGAAATCGCGCCCGACATCCTCAAGGCGTTGAAGCAAGAGAGACAAGTATGGACCAACTTCCAAAAGTTTCCCGACGACTATAAGAGGATCAGGATTGCATTCATTGAAAGCCGCAGGAAGCGAGGTGTAGAAGAGTTCCAGCAAAGCCTGGACTATTTTCTAAAACAGACCAAGAAGAATAGGCAATTTGTCTTCGACGTACGCAGAGAAACCGGCCGAGGTGGGTTGGGTCGGGGGCAGCCCAAATGAGAGCGCTGAGGCGTAACCAACTTTTCATCTTCTTCGTCCTGGCCTTCGCCTTTGCGTGGCCGCTTCAGGCCGCGTTTCTCGCCCGAGGAAGCGGTCTCACCCGCCAGCTGCATTTGCTCGTCTTGCTGATGTTGATCAGCTGGGCGCCCGCAGCCGCCGCACTGATCGTACTCGCCGTGATTCGTGATCCGGAGGAGAGACGGGCCTTCCGCCGTCGTCTGACAACATGGCGAGTCGGAAGTCGTTGGTACATATACGCACTCCTCTTGCCACCTCTCATCTGGGTCGTCGCAATAGCACTCGCTCGTCCTTTCGGCGTTCATCTCGTTTTCCAGCCCACATTTCTGGCGATCCTACCTGGAATTCTGGTGGCTAACTTCGGCGAGGAGCTGGGCTGGAGAGGATACGCCCTCCCACGGCTACTGAGACGCACCGACGCACTGTTTGCCGGTCTGGCGCTGGGGGTCATTTGGGGAGCATGGCACCTGGGATGGCCAGCCAGCTGGCCATCTCTCACTGCGGGACTGATTGCAACACAGATTGGCACGCTTACTGCGCTGTCGGTCATTCTCACGTGGATTTTCGTGAACTCCGGCGGCAGCCTGATTCTTGCCACGCTGGGGCATGCGGCGTTTGACGCTTCGGCCTTTGCGTTTCCTGCGGCCGCGGCGTCAGACCAGATCCGCGTCATTCTGACACTCCTTTTGGGGATCGTGGCCGTAGGTCTGAGCGTCCGCTACGGCACGAGGCTGTCCAGAACGCCAGCGGCCGGGGCGCGGTAGCAAGCCGCCCTTCGCATCTTCAGCCGGCGCGCCGGCGGAGCAACGAGTTCGCGGTGAGCAGCGTGCCAAGCGTCAGCACAACGATGATCGAGGCCAGCGCGTTGAGCTTTGGGGTCACGCCGAACTTGACCAGCGACCAGATGTACATCGGCAGCGTGCTGTCCGGGCCGATGGTGAAGAAGGTGACGATGAACTCATCGAAGGTGAGCGTGAAGGCGATCAACGCCCCGGCCAGCACCCCCGGAAGGATGAGCGGAAACGTGACATGCCAGAAGGTCCGCCAGGGCGTGGCGCCGAGGTCCATCGCGGCTGCTTCCAGTTGCTGGTTGAACCCGTAGAGACGCGACGCCACGACCAGGACCACGAAGGGCCCCGCCAGCACAATCTGCCCGGCGATGACGGTGTTCAACGACAGCGTCAGATTTAGGATCGGGACGAACAAGATCAACAGGGCAATGCCGGTAAGAATCCCAGGGATCACGATCGGGAGCAGCAGGAAGAGATTGAATGTGCGTTTCATCCGGAACCCCGTCCGGACAAGCGGGAAGGCCGCGGCCGTGCCGACGAGGGTGGCGCCCACGGTAGTCACCGCGGTGACCAGGATGCTGTTCCGCACCGCGCCCAGCAGGACGAAATCCTCGCGCAACTCCCGGTACCAGCTCACGGTGAAATGCTGGAGCGGGAACGTGATCACCGCGGAGCTGTTGAACGAAAAGATAACCAGCACGACAATGGGAAGATAGAGGAAGGCAAACCCCAGCAGCCCGTACAGGGTGAGCAGAAGGCGCGGCATGCGCCGTGTCCATCGCCGCCTCCGGCGGGGGGACCCCTCACCCGACATACAGACGCTCCAGGTCCACGGATCGCCGCAGCCCCAGCAGGAGCACCAGCACAAATGTCGCGATGACGAACGCGATGGCGGCCCCAAAGCCGAACTCCAGCGCGTGGATCTGATTGACGAGCAGATTGGTGATCAGCACCCCGCTCATCCCGCCGACCAGCGTCGGGGTGACGTACTCACCCAGGATGGGGATGAACACAAAGACGATCGACGCGTAGACGCCGGGGAGCGTTTGCGGCAGGACGATCCGTAAGAACGCCTGCACCGGGGTCGCCCCCAGGTCCATCGCCGCGAGCACCAGCGACCGGTCCATCTTCTCCAGTGACGCGTAGATGGCCAGCACGGCGTACGGGATGTACAGATAGACGAAAACGACGATCTCAGAAAAGACGTTGAAGAGCAGAAAGCTCAGGGGCTGGTCGGTGATCCTCAGAAAGCGAAGGGCCTCGTTGATCAGTCCCCGGTCCCCCAGAATCGCCGTCCAGGCGTAGACGCGCAATAGATAACTCGTCCAGAATGGCATGATCACCAACGTCAGCAGGACGCTTTGCCATCGCCGCGAGGTGCTGACAATGAAGTACGCGAACGGGTAGCCGACCAGAAGACACGCGGCGGTAGCGATCAGCGCGATCACGATCGTCTTGACCAGGATGCGAAGGTAGATGCCCTCCGACGTGAAGACCTTGATGTAGTGTGCCACGGTCCACCCGCCGGTCAGCCCGAGCAGTTCCTCCGAAAATCGCAGGCTGAACAGGGCCATGATGACCATCGGTACGAGAAAGAGGACGACGTCGATCGTGGCCAGCGGGAGGAGGCCCCAGAGGAGGCGTGGCATCGCACGCCTCACTCCGGGGGGAACGCGGACGGCGGTGGCGGTGGCTTCTCTCACCTCAGCGCGCAATGGCCTCGTTGAAGGCGTCGATGTACATCTTCAGGCCTTCGCCCGGAGGCGGTCCTTTGAGGATCATCCGCAACGCCACATCGGGTTGATCGTACCCGGTGGCGTGCACGAGGTCGGCATACTTGGGATCCTGTTGCAATCTTCCCATTGTCGTGCTGGTTATCTTTTCGTTCAACAGCTCCGCGGTGATCACGTTCCCGCTCCAGCATTTCACCGTCGAGGAAGCCGACGTATCCTTCCTTCGGATAGACGGGTTTCACCAGCGGTCCGCCCGCCTGCTTCACTCGATAGTCCAGCCCGGTGTGCGCGTTGGCGATGATCCAGGCGGTTCCGTTTACGAAATACTGGACGAACTGGTTGGACTGCTCGACGAACGTCAGGATGTTGGGCTTGAGCCGGATCAGAGCCTCTTTCGCCGATTTGATCTCCGCGGGAGTCATCTCGTACGGCTTCTTCGCGCCCGAGACGAGCCCCATCTGCGCCATGATATCGACAGGCGTCTTCTCCATGACGATGCGGCGTCGGTACTTGGGATCGAACAGCGCCTCGTAGGAGTCGAACGGGGTGACGTATCGCGGGTCATAGTATGGGATAATGGGCGCCCACGACCAGGGGAACATGATGGACCGGTTGCCGACCTTCCAGAACGAGATCTCGCGGAAGACCGGGAACAACTCTTTCGCCGACGCGAACTGACTCAGGTCAAGCGGGTCCACGAGCCCGGATTGATGATACCGGGGGCCCCATAGCGCGTCGCCGCTGACCACATCAATCTGCCGCCCGCCGACGAGTTTCGTTTTCGCATACGCATCGGCATTCTCGTCGAAGAGTGAGGTATTGATCTTCACACCGGTGGTGGCCAGAAAGTCCTTCAATTCTGGCTCATCGAAGTGGTCGTCCCAGACCAGGATGTTCAGCGGGCCCTGCAACGCGGCGGCCGACGCCGTACCGCCGCCAAGCGTCCGCAGGACCGACGACGCGGCCACGAAACTGAGGCCCAGCCGGGCGCACGCGCTGAAAAATTCCCGGCGCGTCAGACGCCCTCCGCGCACCCCTTCAACCAGCGACTGAAGAACCGCATGCACATCCGTCATGCCGATCCCTCCTCTACCAGGATCAGACTCCCGTCGGGCTTCCAGACCACATGGGTCTCCTCGCCGATGGCCGGAATTTCTTCCGATGCGCCGGCGGCGGCCATCAGGGCGGTCATCTCCATCCCCCCAGGCACCCGGACGATCACCTGCGTGTGGGTGCCCAGATAAGACGCCTTGAGGACCTGCCCGGGGATGGCGTTGACCCCCGGACCGGGGTGGCCGGCGATCGCGGCCTGCTCCGGCCGGATCACGACGCTGACGCGGTCGCCGGGCCCAAGGCCATCGGGACACACCGCAGTGATCGCGGATCCCGCGTCCAGCCGGACGCGGCCCGCGCGGCCATCCACGGCTTCAATCGTCCCGCCCAGCACGTTGGCTCCCACAAACTCGGCCACAAACCGTGACACCGGCTGCTCATAGATCATCTGCGGCGTCCCAATCTGGATGACACGGCCCTGGTTCATCACCGCGATCCGGTCGGACATGGTCATGGCCTCTTCCTGATCGTGAGTCACGTACACGAACGTAATCTTCACCTCGCGCTGGATACGGGCGAGTTCGATGCGCATCTGTTTGCGGAGCTTGAGGTCCAGCGCCCCCAGCGGTTCGTCGAGGAGCAGGACGGCAGGATGATTGACCAGCGCGCGGGCCAAGGCGATCCGCTGCTGCTGCCCGCCGCTCAATTGAGAGGGACGGCGGCCACCAAAATCCGGCAGCGAGATGAGTCCGAGCATCTCGTCAATCCGCCGCACCCGCTCAGCCTCCGGCACGCCACGCATCCGCAGACCGAAGTCAATGTTGGCGGCGACCGTCATGTGCGGGAACAGGGCGTAGCTTTGAAAGACCGTGTTGACGGGACGGCGGTACGGTGGAATCCCGACCACCGACTGACCCTGGATGACGATGTCGCCGGCGTCGGGTTCGATGAAACCGCCGATCAGGCTCAGGGTGGTGGTCTTCCCGCATCCACTAGGGCCCAGCAGAGAGAAGAACTCACCCTCGTGAATCGTGAGGCTGATCTCGCGCAGCGCCACAACGTCGCCGTACCGCTTCGTCACGCTGCGCAACTCCACCGCGGCGTTCCGGGACGCGGGGCGCGACACACCTGTGTGAGGTATGGTCTCTGTCACCAAGAACTCGTTCGCCCAGGCACCCATTCACCGCGGTGTGAGACTGCCCCTTCCACTGGGTCGAGGGAGGAATCGTCAACTGCGTGGACATTGCGCCGGCAGAATGACGAGCGGACGGTCGAGGGGTGGTGGAGAGGCCGCCCGCCGCCATTCGTCAGCGCGGCGGGCGGTAACGCAGATGAACCTAGCGGTTGAGATCCGTCATCGCTTCGTCGACGGTTCGGTAGGATTTCGTTGGGTTCAACTTCTGCTTGGCCATCCTGCGATCCGCATCAGATACGTCCGACATGAGGTTGCAGGCGTCCAGTATGGCCTTACCGGTCGCCGGCCACTTCACGTGCTCTCTGAGGTGCGTCTGTGTCTCCTTACCCCACATGTGCTTCATGATCACAATCACCTCCACTAGACATGATAGCACGTCCGGTCGAGGCAGGAGAACGCGCCTCTCTGTCGCACTCCCGCTGTGACGTACCTGTTGTGTAGGTCGACAAGGACAAAAGGGGGTGGCAGAAATGGCCAAGAAGAAGAAGAAGAAGAAGATGTAATCTCGGCAAGAGAGCAGTTGTGGGCGGCGCGGCGATCGATGACCTGATCGCCGCGCTTGTTCTTTCCCCACTCCCAGCCGGCCCGCAGGACACATTCCAGATTTTGACATAGCAAGTCAAAACTCACTCTGCGGCGGGGCCCTATAATGGAAGCGAATTTCCTCGGAGGTGCGCGATGGCGCTCCCGGAGTTCCATAATGAACCGTTGACCGACTTCTCTACGGATGCGGCCCGCACCGCGATGCAACAGGCTCTGCGCGCGGTCGCGGCGCAGCTCGGCAAAGAGTTTCCGCTGGTCATCGGCGGCCAGCGCGTTACCACCAAAGACAAATTCAACTCGTACAATCCCTCGCTGAAAGACGAGGTCGTTGCCGTCTGCCAGAAGGCGGCGGCCGATCACGTTCAGACGGCGGTCGCGGCGGCGGAGAGGGCATGCGCCTCCTGGTCGCGAGTCCCCGCCGAAGAACGTGCGGCGATCCTGCTGCGGGCGGCCGACTGGCTGCGCAGGCGAAAGTTTGTGGCCTCGGCCTGGCAGATCTATGAGGTCGGCAAAAACTGGGCCGAGGCCGACGCCGACGTCGCGGAGACCATCGACCATCTCGAGTTCTTCGCCCGCGAGGCCCTCCGCTACGCGCGCGGTCAGATGCTGGCTCCGCACCCGCAGGAGTTCAGCGAGTACACGTACCTGCCGCTGGGGGTTGTCGCGGTGATACCCCCATGGAACTTCCCGCTGGCCATTCCCGTCGGCATGGCCTCAGCGGCGATCGCGACCGGCAACACCGTCGTGATGAAACCCAGTTCCGACTCGCCGGCCAATGCCTACGTCTTCCTGGAGGCGCTGGAAGCGGCCGGCCTGCCGCCGGGAGTGTTCAACATCATCACCGGTTCGGGCGGCACCGTCGGCGATTCGCTCGTCCAGTCCCCGCGGGTGCGCATGGTGGCGTTCACCGGCAGCAGAGAAGTCGGCGTCCGGCTCTACGAGCAGACGGCGAAGGTGCAGTCCGGGCAGCGCTGGCTAAAGCGCTGCATCGCCGAAATGGGCGGCAAGAATGCGGTGATCATCGATGAGGAAGCCGATCTGGAGGAAGCCGTCTCCGCAGCCGTCGCCTCCGGCTATGGCTTTCAGGGACAGAAGTGTTCAGCAGGCTCGCGGCTGGTTGCGACTGCGCCCGTATATAAGGAAGTGGTTGAGGCATTCGTGGACAGGGTGCGGGCGCTCGAACAGGGCGCCGCCAAGGACAATTATTTCTGCGGCGCGGTCATCAACGAAGGCGCGAAGAAGAAGATCCTGGAGTACATTCAGATCGGCAAGACCGAGGGCCGCCTCATGGCGGGCGGAGAGCCTGGCGACGGCGCCGGCCATTACGTGCAGCCGACCGTCTTTGTCGATGTGCCCCCCGCCGCCCGTATCGCCCAGGAGGAGATCTTTGGACCCGTCGTGGCGGTGATCAAGGCAAAAGACTTCGACGACGCGCTGGCCATCGCCAACGGTACGGAGTACGGGCTCACCGGTTCGGTATTCTCGCGGAATCCCGAGAAGCTGGCCCAGGCCCGGCGCGAGTTCTTCTGCGGGAATCTCTATCTCAACCGCAAGTCCACGGGCGCGCTCGTGGGCGTGCACCCGTTTGGTGGGTTCAACATGAGCGGGACAGACGCGAAGGTGGGCGGGCCGGACTACCTGCTGTACTTCCTGCAGCCGAAAGTAGTGGCGATCAAATACAGGTAGAAGACGGGAACCCCCACGCTTCGCTCGGGGCGGAGCACGGGATCGCGGGAACCCCCACGCCGGCTTCGCCGGCTCGAGCGGAGCACGGAAACGGGGGATTGCAAGACGGTCAGTACCAGGAACGAGGTTATCGCGTTCCCGCGTTCCCCAGTTCGCGCGTTTCCCCGTAGCGCCGCCGCACGGGCTCTAGCGCCCGCCGGACAGCCTGCATCGCCGGCACGCCAAGCAGCAACAGCGTCATTTCGCTTGCGAGCAGCCCGGGAAACAGGAAAACAAACCGCACCTTCAGCAGCACCGACAACACCAGCGAAACCGCTGCGGCAATAACGATCGCAAACAGCGCCGCTCCCGCCGCCGGCGACCGGCGGCCCACTACGTAGCAGAGCGATGCCCCCACCAGGTTCGCACACGGCATGAAGATGAGTTCCCAGGGACCGGCGAATGGACTGGTCAGATTGCTCAGGAAGTTGCCGATCACAAACGCTGGGATCAGGTGTGGTTCCCAGACCACCAGCGGCTTGAGGATCTCCGCGACTCGCAACTGCAGCGGGCCATAGCTCAGCGGGTTGAGCACGATGGTGATCGCCGCATACAGGGCCGCAACAACACCGATCTCGGCGAGCGTGGCGGCGGGACGCAGGCGCATCGGTTTCATACGGGTCAGCAGTCGGCAGTCTGCAGTCAATGACCTGAGCTTGGCAGTGACTGCCTACTGCGGACTGGTGACTGCCGACTCGTCCCATGGGTGGCGTACGCGGCAGACGGTGTGAATACCACCACGGACCTTATAGTCCAGGCTGATCTCCATCCACTTCGGCTGCACGACTTTGACCAGATCATCCAGCATGCGGGTGACGGCATGCTCCTGGTAGATGCCGACGTTGCGATAGGACAGCAGGTAGTATTTCAGCGAGCGAAGCTCCAGGATCTTCTCGCCGGGCAGGTAGCGGATCTTGATCGTTCCGAAGTCCGGCAACCCGGACCAGGGGCAGACCGCGGTGAACTCGTCGGTCTCGATCTCGACGGTGATGTCCTTTCCCGGGTGCTCGTAGGGGAACGTCTCCAGCACCGCGGTGTCGATGACTTCATAGCCGGCGATATCAAACCGCCGCTCAGGTGCCGGCGGTGTTTCGACGATCCGCGCCATGGCGCATCCCTCCGCGCACAGTATAGCATCGCCATCCGCACGAGCGCCCGCGGGGGATAGTTGACAACAGGAGGCCACGACCCGTAGGATGAATTCGTCCACTCACAACGGGGGTGTTGGATGACGTACATCATCGCCGAGCCCTGCATCAACACCAAGGACCGATCCTGCGTCGAGGTCTGCCCTGTCGACTGCATTTACGAATACGTGGAAGAAGTCGGCGCATTCGTCGTTCCCGATCCCTCGACCGGGGCAGGCGTGGACAAACAGGTCATCCCACGGGGGGAGGCGACCCACGTCCCTCCGGAGACGGGTATCACCAAAGATCAGCTGAAGTCGATGCTGTTCATCCATCCGGAAGAGTGCATCGACTGCGGCGCATGTGAATCGGTGTGCCCGGTTACCGCGATTTTCCCAGAGGCCAGCGTTCCTGAACAGTGGCAGAGCTACATCAAGCTCAACTACGCGGCATTCGGCGTCAAAAAGTAGTCGAGAGACCATCCACTCGCTCGGGGCCGGCCATGGCCTGCGGTCGGCCTTCTCCATCTCACCCGCGTCTGGCCATCCGGTCCAAAGGGAATCAAACATCTGTGCGAGAGAAATCGCTTCACAGTTCGGGTATGAGATAGAAGGCGTCCTGACCGTGGCCAATGACACACAGTTCCACAAGGTACGCTGGCACGTAACGGCCAAAGGCCTGGGGGTCTCCCTGCCTCCGGGCTATCACATGCTGGAAGCCCCGTTGCAACTCTTCCTCTACTACGGCGACCAGGAGATCGCACGCTTCGCGCCCGGCACCGATCCCAAAGAGATCCAGCGTGAGGCCGAGGCCAATGCCGCCACCCACCAACAGTCGCGCGTACCGGCGGCGGCCGTGGCCGAGGATCCCGTCACGGCTTTGCCGTGGTCGCTCTCACTCCGCGGTGAGGCGGCGCGCCTGGCTGGCACCAGCGACCTGCACGTGATCGTGGTGCACCTGGACGGGTTAGACACGCTGATGGATGTGTACGGCTACAAAGCCGCGCATTCGGTCTTGCGGCAGGTCTCCCGCCGCATGACACGGCTGATGGACGACCGAGACCGATTCACCAGGCATGGGGGCGACAAGCTGCTGATTTTCACTGTCCGGCCGCTGGATGACATCCGAACGCTCGTGGACATGATTCACCAGCAGGTATCCGCGGCTAGCCTGGACACAGACGGTGACCGGCTGCCGCACAGCCGCATCGGGGTGGCCACGGTGGACCGGCTGACTGATCCCAACGCCGCGCAGGCCATCATCGACGCTGTCATCATTTCCGCAGAGGTTGCGTCCACCGGTGCACCGGCCGCTCCGGCGCACACGCCGCAGGCTGCCGTTCCTGCCCCGCACGGGTTCCAGGCCGAAATGGAACCTGAACCCGCGGCAGCAGAACCTGAACCTGCGGCAGCAGAACCTGAACCTGCGCCGGCTGTCAGGTATGCGGCTCCGGCACCTCGCCAGGGCGCTGAACCCGAGCCGGCTGCGGCTGGTGAGGAGGAGGCGCCCTTCGCGGATTCAGCCGAAGACGAACTTGACGCGCCGGTCTTCCAACTACCCTCCGCTGAGCCCATGGAGCCATTCCCGACGGCACCGATGGACGCCGAGGACGAAGAGGCGCCGGTTGCTCCTGCCACGATGCTGCGTGCCAACGCTGCCGCGCCGCCCTCGGAACCGGAGGTTGTCGCCCAGACGCCCGCCATGCCGGTCCCGACCCCTGATGGGGCGGGTCGCATCCGCTTCAAGGGCGCCAGCCTCGACGTGTCAGGTCTGGTGGCTACGGCGACGGTGAAGCTGGTGCACGGGGATCGTGAGGTCATCGGCCGGGCCGTCGGCCGCAACGCGCAGGAGCGCCGTCTCTTCCTGGCGGCAGAGGCCGCCGCCAGGGCGGTGACGGAATTTCTGCCCCAGGGCTACGGCATAGTCGTGCACGACATCCAGCCGGCCCCGCCGGAGGTGGGGAAGGCGTTGTGGGCCGTGGTGTTGTTCCTGACGCCGACCGGCGAAGAGTCGCTCCTGGGCATCGCTCCCATCGACGACATGGCCTTCGAGGCCGCCAGCAAGGCCGTGCTTAACGCGGTGAACCGCCGCGTGGGCCTGCTGCTGGGATCTCCCGCATAGTCCAAAGCGGAAGTTGCAGAAGCGATCGTCTGGGTAAAAAGAAAGTCGCACGCGTTGCAGGACCCCGGCCGAGGTCTGCTGAAATTGGCCCCACTGGGGAGAGGCTGGGAATCATCATCCAAATGCAAGGGGGGAGGAAGAGTGGCCCGAAAGCGAAGAGCGAAAGGGAAGGCGAAGAAAGGAAGAAAGGCAGCCCGCAAGGCGACGAAGCGAGCGGCGCGCAAGACCACTCGGCGCAAGACCGCTCCTAAGCCCAAGCCAATGGAAATGCCGGGGCAGTCGCCGATGCAGACGCCGTCACAGCCGTGGACTCCTTCCGGCGAGAGCTGGATGCCAAATCAGTAGGACTGGTCCGTCGTCTCTTCTGGGTGAGGACCCCGACACCGGGGTCCTCACATTTTGCGAACCGCCCGCCGCTGTGTCTCCCACAGGTGACTACGCGTTCGTTAGACCGGGCAAGAATACTGCTACTACCAGTCACCACCACATCGGACCAAGGGGGAAGACCATGAGAGGACTCGTCGCAGGAGTAATCGTGCTCGCACTGATCGCGTTCGTCACCGGCGCGGCAACGGCTGAGAGCAGCGCGGACGCGGCGAAGAAACAGCTCCAGACCGCGATGTTCCACGCGGGCGAACTGGCCCAACGTGGCAACGTGGCCGCTACGTCGTTGATGCACCTCCAGCACGTGATGAACTGCTTGGAGGGTCCGCGTGGCAAGAACTTCCGGCCGGCGGTCGGCAACCCGTGTCAGGGGCAGGGCAATGGGGTCATGATTGACCTGCAGGCCGCCGTCGAGAGCGGCGCGACCGGCGCGGTCAAGGCAGCGCGGTATGCCAGAGTGGCGCACGACATGACCGCCAACGTGCTCGGGTACGCCAAAGGCGGCTCCGCATTCACGGAAGTCGACGCCATCCAGCCCTGGGCAAAGCAAATTGCTGCGCAGCTGAAACTGGCGGTGGACGCGCTGAAGTAACCAAGGAGCGCTTCCTGTGCGCAAAGACGGGAGAGACATCTCCCGTCTTTGCATTTCCCCGGGACTGGGGAAACGCGGTTGGGCGCCCTCACCCTAATCCCTCTCCCACCGGGAGAGGGGCAAATGGTTGGGCGCATCCGCGCCCCCACCTGTGGCGCCCTCTCAAGTCGGCAGGGACGCCGATGCGGAGCGGGAATCACAGTCTCACCGGCGCACAACGCGGAACGACCTCGGAGGTGACGGACGTGGGGCTGCGGGGAACGTCCGGGAAGACCGCGCTGCTCAAAAAGGTTCAGTTGTTTGAGGGGCTCTCAGACCGGCAGCTCCAGCAGATCGCCCGTCTGGCTGATGAGATCGATGCGCCTGCCGGCAAGATTCTGGCCCGCGCCGGGGACACCGGCCGTGAGATGTTTGTCATCGTCGATGGCCAGGCCACGGTCACGACGAGCCAGCGACGGACCCTGCAGCTGGGTACTGGCGATTTCTTCGGCGAGATGAGCCTGCTGGATGGCGGTCCTCGTTCCGCGACGGTGGAAGCCGCCACGCCGATGCATCTGCTGGTCATCGGCCAGCGAGAGTTCTTCGAGCTGCTGGCCGAAGCACCGCTGATCTCCAAGTGCATCATGCGGACCCTCTCGCAGCGCCTGAGGAAATCTGACGCGGCTTTCTCCATGTGCACTTAGATTTGTGACCCGTGAACTCACGGAGTGAACAGCGTTTTCGCTTCCCGGGCGAAGGCCGTCACCAACCTCACCACCTGCTCGAAATCATCTAGCCACATCAGACTCACCGGCGAGTGAATGTAGCGGACCGGGATGGAGACGACCCCGGCCAGCACCCCCGCCCGGCTGGTCTGGATAGCGCCGGCATCAGTGCCTCCTCCAAAGAACGGCACCTTGAGCTGGTGACGGATCTCATGCCGTTGGGCGAGCGTCTCCAGCGCCCGCACCATACGCTGGCTGACGATGGAAGACGCATCCGCGATGGTGATGGCCGCGCCTTTGCCCACGCCGGTGGGCTGTCGCGGCGGGGCCACTCCCGGGAGATCGGCGGCCACGGTCGCTTCCACCGCGAGTGCGACCTGAGGATCGATTTGGAACGCCGCCGTGCGGGCGCCGCGCAGGCCGGTTTCCTCGCTGACCGCGAAGTTCATGACCAGGGTCGCCTCCGGCGTCGTCCCTGCCAGCTCCTCCAGCACCTTGACCAGTACCGCGCAGCCGGCGCGGTCGTCGAACGCTTTCCCCAGTAGCCACCCCTCGCGCACGACTTCAAACGGATGCCCCAGCACAACCGGGTCGCCGACGCGGATGCCTAGACCTGCGGCCTGTTCCGCCGAAGACACCCCGACGTCAATGAACAACGAATCCACCGGAATAGGCTTGTCGCGTTCTTCGCTCTTCAGGATGTGCGGCGGCAGGCTCCCGATCACCCCCCGCACCTTGCCGCCTTCACGAGTGCGTACCGTGACGGCCTCTGCCGGAAGGATGCGTGTGTCCCACCCGCCCAGGGTGGCGAAATGGAGGAACCCCTTTTCGTCGATATGGTTGACGATCAGACCAATCTCGTCCAGGTGAGCGTCCAACATCACGGTGAACCCCGACCCGCCCCGCCGCGTCACCAGCAGGTTTCCGAGCACGTCGGTGCGGATCTCGTCGGCATAGGGTTCGACCAGCGCCCGCAGCGTCTCCCGGACCTCGTCTTCGAAACCGGTCACCCCAAACGCATCAGACAGCGTTTGCAGCAAACGAACGGTGTCCACGGCCATCACCTGAGATGTGGTCTGCTGTGTGGTTCGGCCGCGCCCCAAGCGCTCCCTGTTCCGCCACCCCGCGAAATGACAGTACCATTTCGCGGGGACCCCGACTGGGCTTCAGTGTTCGGACCTTGGCCCGTACCAAACTTGGCAGCTGCGTTTGCTATGACGTGCGAGGGTTGGTTCTGGATGCCAAGTTGGTACGGGCCTTGTCCGGCCCATAGGCGACAGGTACACTGACCTCATGGTCGAGCCGTCCATCCGCTGCCCGCAATGCGGCACCACCAACCCGCTGCAGGCACAGTTCTGCATGCGCTGCGGGACCGCGCTGGTGCAGCGCTGTCCCACCTGCGGCCGCGCCAACCCCTCAGGGGCGCAGTTTTGTCTGCAGTGCGGCGCACCGCTGCAGGGCACCGGCGCGGCCGAACGGCGCGTGGTCACCGTGCTGTTTGCCGACCTCGCAGGTTCCACCCGCGTGACCAGGCAGCTGGACCCTGAGCCGATGCGCGCGCTGATCGCCCGCTTCTTTGCGGCGATGCGCGAAGAGATCACCCGGTACGGAGGGACGGTGGAGAAATTCATCGGGGATGCGGTGATGGCCGTCTTCGGGGTGCCGGCGGCGCACGAGGATGACCCGGAACGGGCGCTGCGGGCGGCGCTGGCAATGCAGCGGCGGATGGCCAGCCTCAATGCAGAACTGGACGCCGATCTGCACCTGCGCATCGCCATCACCACCGGGGAAGTCGTCGCCGACCTGCTGGCGGCGGCGGCCGGTCAGTTCATGGTGACCGGTGAGGTGGTAAACTTCGCCGCGCGGCTGCAGGCCCAGGCCCCTCCAGACGGGATCGTGATGGACAATCGGACGTGCGAGGCTACGCGGCATGCCATTGCCCACGAACCGCTGCCACCGCTGGAGGGCGAGGAGTTTGGCGGGCGGCCGCGGTTCCGCGTCACCGGCCTCACCGACAAACCTCCGGCGAGGCGGCTCCAGGCGGAGATGATCGGTCGCGACGAGGAGATGCAGTTTCTGACCGCGCTGTATCGCCGCGTGGTGGAAGGGCACCATCCGCACCTGGTGACCGTGGTGGCTGCGGCCGGGATCGGCAAGACCCGGCTGGTCGAGGAGTTCCTGCAGGGCCTGAAACACGGTGACGCGCCGCCACATATTCTGCGCGGCCGCTGTCCTGCCTACGGCGAAGGACTGACGTACTGGCCGCTGGCAGAGATGCTGAAGCAGGAGTGCGACATCAAAGATAACGATCCCCTCGCCGTCGCCGGGCAGAAGCTGCACGACGGCGTCCTGAGGGTCTGTGCACCGGTGTTGGGATCCGACGAGAGCGAGATGCTGGCGGACGATCTGGCCACGATCGTGGGCACCGAGATCCCGCGCGACTACGACACGTTGTGGAAAACCCGGCTGGCCAGGCTCAAAACCCTGGTCGACGGCCGTCCCGTGGCGGTCCGGGATCCCAGCGTCGGCAGCGAGACGCGCCACAGCAGTGAGGTGGTGCTGCATTCGCTGCGTGGCTTTCTGTACGCCAGGGCCCGGAGTGGACCGCTGGTCCTGGTGTTCGAGGACCTGCATTGGGCGGAGCAAAGCCTGCTGGAACTGCTGGAACGGCTTACCGCGCGCGGCGGTGAGGCCCCGATGCTCATCCTCTGCCTGGCCCGGCCGGATCTTTTGGAGCGGCATGCCACCTGGGGGGTGCGTCTCCGTGAGTATACGGCGCTCACACTCTCGCCGCTATCGCCGGCCCACAGCGCGCGGCTCATCACCGAGGCGCTGCGCGGGACGGTGCTGCCCACAGACGTCCGCGACGCGGTGCTCTCTCGCGCCGAGGGCAACCCGTTCTTCTTAAGCGAGATCATGAGCCGGTTGATCGACGAAGGCAGCCTGAGGCACGAAGGCGGGAAGTGGAAATGGGTATCCCGGTCTTTGGATATCCGCATCCCCGACACCATTCAGGGCCTCCTCCTGTCCCGCCTGGACCTGCTCTCCCCGTTGGAGAAGCGGGTGATCCAGGACGCCTCGGTCGTCGGCCGCATCTTTTGGCCCGGCGCGATCAATGCCGTGGATTCGCTAAGTCCCGACGAAACCGCAGCCGCAATAGCGCGGCTGGCCGAGCGTGATCTGATCGAAGAACGGCCGGCCTCCTCGCTGGCCGGCGAGCGGGAGTTCGCGTTTAGCCACACGCTGATCCGCGAAGTCGCCTACACCACGCTGCCAAAAACCGCTCGCAGCGAGCACCACCGCCGGCTGGCGAACTGGCTGCAGGAGAGTGCGCCCGACCACGGCGAGGAGTTCCTGGAGATCCTGGCCCATCATCTTGAGCACGCCTGGCGGTACCGGTTTGAAACGGGCGACCACGCGGACGAACTGGCGCGCGATGCGGTTGACGCGCTACGACGGGCAGCCCGGTGGGCCACAGCGCTGGGAACGCTGCCCGAGGCGCGGCGCCTGTACGAACGGGCCCTGACGATCGTGCGCAGCGCCGGGCTGCATGCGGACGCGACGCTGTACGCCGAGCTACTGACTGATCACTCCGACGTGGTGAAGTGGATGTCCGCCCCGGCCACGGTGTTTGCCAGCACGGAAACAGTCCTGCAGCTGGCGCAGCAGATCGGCCGCGATGACCTGCTGGCCCGCGCCTGGTTGAACAGAGCCTTCGCGGAATACGACTAGAACAGTATGCAGACCGCCGAATCGGCGCTGCATAAGGCCCTCGAATTGTTCAAACGGCTGGCGGACCGGCAGGGCGAAGCGGAGGTGTACGAACTGCTGGGGATTATCACCCACTCCCTGCGCGGCCGGCTGTCCAAAGCCCAGACCGCATACCGCAAGGCTCTAGAGCTCTACGAGGCGATGGGAGAAGGCAAGGGAGCCGCCCGCACGACGGCATTCCTGGGCCGCGCCCTGCTGGACGCCGGTGAACTGGCGCAGGCGAAACCCTTGCTGTTGAACGCCCTGGGGCTGGCGCGCACGCATCACGAGCGCATCAGCGAGGCGCGCAGCCTGATCGCCCTGGCCATTATCGAGCACCTGGCCGGCGATCCCGCCGCGTGCGTCAGCAACTTCACCGGCTCGATTGCGATCTGGCGGCAGCTGGGTGATGCCGTTGGAGAAGCGTACACCCACCGCCACCTCGGCATGCACCTGCTGCGGCGCGGCAAGGTGGAAGAAGCGGAGCGAGAGATTCAAACCGCACGACAGCTGCTCCGTGAGAACGGAGCGGTGGAGGACTCTCCGTTCCTCCTGCGCAGCCTGGCCGAAGTCTATCTGGCGAAAGGCGATCTGGTGCGGGCCTCCGACTACGGAGAGCGGGGCGTGGCCGCCCTCGGTGGGGACGATGAGATGCCGCTGGCCACGCACCGGGTGACGCTGGCGCGTGTGCGCGCGGCGCAGGGCCGGACAGAAGAAGCCGACGCGCTGTTTGCGGAAAGCGTGGAATTTCTCGGCAAGCAGGACCAGGAGTACCGATTCGATCTTGCGGTCTCGTTGCTGAAGTACGGCGAGGCGCTCCAGCTGATGGAGCAGCCGCAGCGTGCCCAAGAGATCCTGCAGCGGGCCCGCTCGCTGTTCGCGCAGATCGGGGCGTCGAACTTCGTACGCGAAACGGACGCCAGACTTCAATCTATTGAATCTATCGAATCTATTGGATCAACGGACACGGAACATTTCTTACAGTAGATTCAATAGATTGGTATCAGTTCTACGTGGGTACTGCCAGAGTGTTCTTGCCTGCTCCTCTAGCCCTTTTGGATCCACACTGTGATAGCTGGTAATCCCCGCTCTGAACTGCGGAAAGCAGCTACCAAGTCTTCGGCGGTGCTCGCCACCCTGTCAATCCCCTGCCGCAGAACGATGCGCACGGCACAATGCCGCGTGGAAGAAGCCAAAATGCTCTTTACTCAAGGCCTGGAGATCCTCGGGGCAAAATCAAGAGTATCGCTTCGACTTGGTAGTGTCCCTGCCGGAAGTACGGCGAGGCGCTTCAAACTTCGTGCGCGAGGCCGACGCCAGACTCGAAATGTACGAGCTTAAGTTCCAGTCGAATAGACGGCTCCTAGATCAGTTCAGGCGCGATCATCCAGGCAATTGACCATGCCCCGTCTGCGGACCGCTCTAGGCAGACCGCTCCGCCGCTCGGATACGTGAGCACGGGACGGTTCGCGTCCCCAGCTACCAGGTAGGCGATAAGTTGCCGCAGGAAT
>VBAP01000145.1:4223-4624 GCA_005882335.1 Candidatus Segetimicrobium genomatis | reverse complement strand
TGCTTCCGCTCTTGATCAGCCCGCCGATGAAGATCGACTGCCCGTCCTCGCACAGCAACTCGGTGGTGACTTCGGTGCTCTTCTTCGAGGGAATGCCGTCGGAGAGCGAAGCGGAGCTGACCTCGGGGTGCACCTTCATCAGCACGCGCCCCCGCTGATCGACCGATGGGGTGACTTTGAGTATGACGCCGGACTCCAGGAACTGGATGGTTTCGGTCGTCACCAGATTGATGGTCGTGGTGACTTTGAAGCCGGTGCTGTTGCCGATCACCGCCTTCGCCTCCTGGTTCTCCAAGGCGAGGAGCTTCGGCGTCGCCAGCGTGCGCACGCGCCCCTTGGTCGCCAGCGCGCCGAGAAACGCCTCCGTGTTCTTGTTCAGTATGTTGAAAAAAAGGCCCTGG
>VBAP01000145.1:0-4168 GCA_005882335.1 Candidatus Segetimicrobium genomatis | reverse complement strand
TCCAGTCGATGCCGTAGCGTTCGGTGTCGTCCAGCGAAATTTCGAGGATCTTCGCCTCGATCATGACCTGTTTGGGCTGGAGGTCGAGCTCCGCGAGCAGTTTACCGACGCGTTCCGCGAATCCCGGCAGGTCCTCGACCACGATGAGGTTCCGTCCGACGAGCGGAGTGACCTTGCCGTAACGCGAAACATACTTGCTCAGGATGTCCGCCACCTGCTTGGTGTCGGAGTACTGCACCTTGAACGTCTTTATCTGCGTGTTTGCGCCGGGGTAATCGAGGCTCGTTTCCTTGCCGAGAATGATGTAGTCGCCGTCGCGCACCTCGACCCAGTAACCGGCCGCCTGGGCCACGCTGAAGATCGCCTCCTTGACCGTTACGTTATAGAGATTGACGGTCACCGTGCCGGTCACGCCCTTGCTGAGAATGATGTTGACCCGCTCCTTTCGGGACAGCATATCGAAGACTTCTTCGATGGGCGTCGCGCGAAAACTGAGGTTGACCCGGTCCTCGCTCGGCGCGGCGCGGGCCGCCGGGGCCGGCTCTGCGCCGTAGAGCGACGGCACTGCCATCAGGGTGCAGGCCATCACGGCCGCGATCAGCGCCTGGAATCGTTTCATGGCCTCTCCCTTGTGCCTTCCCGTGTGCCGCCCCCTGAGGGCATGCCGTCCTTGTCCTGTTGAGCAATCGGGGGCTGCGCCGGGTTGCGTATCGCAGCAGCGTCCTTGTCCTGCGGGGCAATCGGGGGCTGCGCCGGGTTGCGTATCGCAGCGGCGTCCTTGTCCTGCCATGTGTCCGGGGCTTGTGCCGCGTCGCGGCTTATTGATACGACGAATCGCGCCTTGTTTTTCTCGAATACGGCGCCTCTCTCGTGCACTTCCACCAGGCGGTAACCGTAGACCTCATCGCCTATGCGGACCATCGTCCCGTCCACGTTGGCGATCGACTTCGGTCCGGCCACCATCACCGCCTGCAATTTCAGTCTTCGCGTGGAGGCCGTCGTCGGCTCGCCGTTCCTGCCCGGCCCCGGCTTCGACGCGTGTTGCAGGCCGGTGAGCGCGGGGCGTGCGAACGGATCGTGGTGCAGTTTTTCCCCTTGCGAAAACGAAGATTTCGGGAAGCCTGCGAGAACCGCGGCCAAACCGAACGCAAGCAGACGGCGGGTCATTTTTCCGCTCCGCTCCGCAAGGGGCGGTAAAGGACCACCTTCAGCGTCAGCCCGACTTGACGGCCTTCCTCGATGGACCTCATGGTGAAGTCCGTGACCGTCGCGCTGCGCCCAAGCGTGCGCTCGAAGTCCAGCAGCCACTCGCACAGGAGAAGATATTGGCCTTGGGCGCTGACCTCGAAGGCGATCTCCTCGAACGACAGAACCTGCCTGCGCGCTCCCGGCTTGACGCTCGTCAGCGTGAGGCCTTTGCGCGCGGCGGCGTGATCCAGCTCGGTCATGAGTGAGACCGCCAGCTGCTCCTCCGGCGCCGGCGCGTGCAGCTCACCGCTCAGGCGATCCGAAAGCTCCTTGAGCTCCGCCGTCAGCCGGCCCAGCTCGCCCTGCTGGGTCGCCGACATCGCGACCGTTGCGGCCAGAGATTCCCGGGTCGCCGCCAGCCGCCGGTATTCGCCCCAGGGGGCTCGCAGCACCAGAAACCAGCCTTCGAATGCCGCGGCGCTCACGATCAACATCATCGCGAGCAGCAGGACCCGCGGGCTTATCCTGGAGAGCGCGCCGAGTATTCGCTGCGTCAAGGTCGCCCCCGCGCCTTTTCATCGACCAGCAGCGAGAGCTTCAGATCGATCACCAGAGCGTTGGGATAGCTCCGCGGGCTCGTATCGACCAGGCTCACGTCGGCGATGCCGCGCTGGCTCTCGAGCCTGCGCATGAATTGCGCCAGTGTGGCGTGATTGATCGCATGCCCGACGATTCCGACGCGCTGCTCGATGTCGGGCGCCTTGGGGGCCGTTCCCGGCGCTGGAACGTTTTTCTCGGGCACCACGATGATTCCGGCGCGCGCGACGGCCGGCGGCGAATCGCTCGCGGGCAGGTTGTCGCGGCGGTAATACCTGATCTCGTCGAACCAGACGTTTTCGACGTGCGCGGCATCCACCGCTTTCAGGAAGAGCCGCAAACGGTCCCGTCCTCGAAGCTCGTCGAGGGCGATGAGCTGCCTCTGCGTCGCCAGCTTCTGCTTTCTGTACTCCTCCGCCTGGGCTTTGCTCTGCGCCCAGAGCCGCTCTTGCCCCTGCAGTCGAGCCACTTCCCCCGTTTCGGCAGAGGTGAGGAGGTGCAGCATCCCCCGCGCTAGCACGAGCAGGCAGGCGAGCGAGACGACGGCGGCGACAAACCGCCTCACCCGGCGGAGCAGAATCTGGCGCTGGGCGTAGTCCGCGGGGATCAGGTCTAGTTCTGCCATGATCTGGGCGCGTCGCGCAATGCCAAACCGGTTGCCACCGCTACTCCTGAATGCGGCCAGAGCTGCGCCAGTTCCTCCTGCGTCAGGCGGTGCGGAAATATCGAGAAGGGGTTGAGCACCTCTACGGTTTTCGAGAGGTCCTGGCTCATCAGCTCTGCAATGCCCGGGCAGCGCGCGACGCTGCCGACCAGGAAAATCTTGTCCGCGGTCTCGCCGCGCGTCTTGGAGGCGGCGTAGATGAGAGTCTTGCTCACCTCCGCCTTCAGTGCCAGGAATTGGGGCCGCAGGACTTCCTTGAGCGCCGCGCTGAATTCGCCGTTGCCCTCGGCGCCGGGCGCCGCGACGAAACCATGTTTGAGAAGCAGTTGCTTCGCCGTCTGCTCGGTGAGGTCCAGCACCGTCTTCATGCGGGAAAGCAAACCTCGTTCGGAGAATTCAACGGCCCGGTCGAGCATCAGGCGCCGTCCCCACATGACCGTGAGGTAGCTGCACGCCGAGCCGAAGTTGATGAGGAGGACATTGCGCATGTCGCCCCCTGTACTCTTGCCGGCCCAGGGCACGACTCGCGTGAGGGCCGTCGGTCCGATATCGAGCGCCGTGACCGTCAGCCCGGCGCCGGAAAGCAGCTCGAGGTAGGCGATGACGTGCTCCCGGGTGGCGGCCGCCACCACCGCCTCTTTCGAGGGATCGTCGGAATCCGCCCGTCGCACGGCCACGAAATCGACCACCATCCCGTCCGTATTTCCGTTCAGGCGTTCCCTGATTTCCCGGGCGATGGCTTGCGCGTCCGTCTGTCCTTCGGCGGCGGTGTAGTTGACGCTGAAGACCTTGAGCTGGTCGTGCGGCATGCACGCGACCACGTCCTTGCCGCTGAAAGGATGCTCCGCCCAGATGCGCTTCACCACCTGTTTCAGCCGGCGAGGCTCAGCCAGCATTTCGTCCCGGGTGCATCCGATGTCCACGGAGGCGGCGGCGCGGAAGGCGAGACCCGAGGCGGTCTCGCGCATCTGCGCCACGTTCAGCCGCTCGCCGCCGAGATGCAATCCGACGCGATGGTTTCGGCCGAGCGGCAGCCTGGACAAGAGGGGGCCGAACATCTGCCGGAGCGCATTCCTCATGCGACCCCCTCGAGGGTGGACTCGACCACCAAGCCCCGCCCCTCGGCTTTGGCGGCATACAAGGACCTGTCGGCAAGCAGATACGCCTCCATCAGCGGGATTCGAGCTTCGGTCGGCACGCGCGCCATCCCGATGCTGACGCTCGGCATCGCCGGCAGATCGGAGCAGCCTTCTTCGCGTTCCCCGAACCTTTTGAGCGCGCGTTCCAGGCGCGGCTTTGCCGCTTCCTCCCTCATGATCAGGACGAACTCGTCGCCGCCGATTCGAACCACGTATTCGTCGGCACCCAGCGCCTGCGTGAGCGCTTTGACCAGCCGCTGCAGCACGCGGTCTCCGCAGGCGTGGCCGTAGGTGTCGTTCAGCTCCTTGAACTCGTCCACGTCCACGACGCTCAGGGCACAGGCTTCGCCGCGGGCGGCGTGGCGCGCGACGATTTCGCCGAAATGCTCGTCGAGAAAACGGCGGTTCCACGCGCCCGTGAGCGGGTCCTGGAGAGAGACCTTGGCGAGCTTTTCGTTGGCGGCCGTCAGCTTGAACCGCGCCTCGAGGTGCTCCTTGCGCACGACGATCGCGAACGCGACCAGCGCGAGCGAGATCACCGCCGCGCTCAACATCAGGAACTGCAGCGTCCAGAGCGCCT
>VBAP01000138.1 GCA_005882335.1 Candidatus Segetimicrobium genomatis | reverse complement strand
GCGCATCCAGGTCCGTCTTTCGGCGGCCGCCGTGAAGGCCGCTGCGGACGGCGCGCTCGTCGCCCTGTACGAGGACATCAGCGATCGGAAGGCGGCGGAAGCGGCGATGCGCGAGGCGCGCGACCTGGCGGAACGCGTGGCCCGTGCCCGCAGCGCCTTCCTGGCCAACATGAGCCACGAGATCCGGACCCCGATGAACGCGGTCTTGGGCTTCGTGGAGCTGGTGCTGGACACCGAGCTGGCCCCGGAGCAGCGGCGGGCCCTGGAGCTGGTGCGCACCTCGTCCGAGGCCCTGCTCACCATCCTCAACGATATCCTGGACTACTCGAAGATCGAAGCGGAGCATCTCGAGCTCGAATCGATCCCCTTCGACCTGCCCAAGGTCATTCATGCCACCGCCACCCTGCTCGCGGTCCGGGCACGGGAGAAACACCTCGAGCTGACCGTGGACGTGCCGCCCGACGTTCCGCAAGTGGTGCGGGGCGATCCGACCCGTGTGCGCCAGGTCCTCATGAACCTGATCGGAAACGCGATCAAGTTCACGGACCAAGGCGAGGTCGACGTGTCCGCCGGCGTCCTCCAGCGCGACAGCGACGGGGCGGCCGTACAGTTCCGGGTGCGGGACACGGGGATCGGCATCTCGGCGGAGCAGCTCGGCACCATCTTCCAAGAGTTCACGCAGGCGGACGCGTCGATGACGCGCCGCTACGGCGGGACCGGCCTCGGTCTCGCGATCTCGCGGCGGCTGGTGGCGCTGATGGGCGGCGAGCTCGCCGTCACGAGCGAGGTCGGCCGGGGCAGCGAGTTCAGCTTCGCCCTCACCTTCCCGCTGGAGGCGGGGACGCAAGCTACGGCTCGCGCAGCCGTCTCCCTCGGTGGGCGCCGGCTGCTGGTGGTGGATGACAACGAAACGAACCGGCGGATCCTCCGGGACATGCTGGGGGCGGAGGGCATGGCCGTGCACGAAGCATCCCGCGCCGACACCGGCATGGAGGCGCTCCGCCGCGCCTCCCGATCGGGTACGCCTTACGACCTCGCCATCCTCGACGCCCAGATGCCCGACCAGGACGGCTTCACGCTCGCCACCGCGATCCGCGCCGATCGCGCGCTGGCGGAGACGCGGCTCCTGATCCTCACCTCGGCCGGGCAGCGGGGTGACGGTGAGCGGTGCCGGCAGCTGGGCATCCAGGCGTATCTCACCAAGCCCATCGCGCGGGCGGATCTGGTGGAAGCCGTGGGGACGGTGTTGGCTGGGACGGCGTCGGCGCCGGGCGCGGCCGATCTCGTCACCCGCCACTCGATCGCCGAGTCGCGCCACGCTCTGCGGATCCTGCTGGCGGAGGACAACCTGGTGAATCAGCAGGTGGCGACCGCCATGCTCTTGAAGCGCGGGCACCAGGTGGACGTCGTGAGCAACGGTCGCGAAGCGGTGGACGCCGTCGCCGCCGAGGGCTACGACGTCATCCTCATGGACATCCAGATGCCCGAGATGGACGGGTTCGAGGCGACGGAGAAAATCCGCGCCCTGCCGCAGGGCCGGACGCTCCCGATCATCGCCCTCACTGCCCACGCGCTGAGCGGGGAGCGCGAGCGCTGTCTGGAGCGGGGGATGAGTGGGTATCTCGCGAAGCCGTTCAAGGCGCACGACCTGTTCGCCGCCGTCGAAGGGCGGGGCGCACAGCCGGCCGACACCGCCGCTGCGCCGATACCAGCGGTAGACTTAGTGGCATTCCGGCGCACCATGGAGGAAGCGGGGGCCGCCGAGGCGGTGGACGGGATCCTCGAGACCTTCGTGGCCACGCTGCCGCAGCGCCTGGAGGCGCTCGTGACTGCAGCGGCCGGCACCGAGGCCGACCCGCTGCAACGGGCGGCGCATGCGTTCAGGTCGGCTGCCGGGACGATCGGCGCGGGCAGCCTCGCCGCGCTGCTCGAGGACGTGGAGCGGGCGGCGAGGGACGGCGATCTGGCCGCAGCGCGTGACAAGCTTGAGCGCGTACGCGGCGAGGCACAGGCCGCGCTCGACTATCTGCGGACGGCGACGAAAAGGCGGCCGGGATGCCTAACCTGATTTCCGTGCTGGTCGTGGATGACGACCCGGTGTCGAGCGCCCAGCTCGGCGCGCTCGCGACGGCGGCCGGGTACGACGTCAAGAGCGCGTACAACGGTCGTGAGGCGTGGGAGCTGCTCCAGTTGGCGCGCGTTCCCATCGTGATCTCCGACTGGTACATGCCCGAGATGGACGGACCGGAGCTGTGCCGCCGCATCCGCGCCCGGACGCGCGAGCCGTACAGCTACTTCATCCTGGTCACCTCCCGCGGCGGCAAGCAGCAGTACCTCGCAGGCATGGAGGCCGGGGCGGACGATTTCATCGCCAAGCCGGTGGACCCGGATGAGCTGCGCGCCCGGCTCAAGGTTGCCGAGCGCATCCTCGGCCTGCGCAAGGAGATCGAGCAGCTCGAGGTACTGCTCCCCATCTGCTCGTACTGCAAGCGAATCCGGAACGACAAGGAAGAGTGGGAGCCGCTCGAGACGTATATCGAGAGGCACTTCGAGACGCTGCTCAGCCACGGCATCTGCCCCGACTGCTACACCAAGTACGTGCAGCCGCAGCTCGATCGCGACACGTCTGCGTGACAGAACCCGCCACACAACCACCGCCGGCGCGAGCCTCGGCCGGCGGCTGGTGGGCCACCGTGCGGGAGGCGCTCCGTGGTTCGCGCCACGACTACACTTCCGGCCCGCTGGGCCGGGCGATCGTGCTACTCGCGATTCCCATGGTCACCGAGATGATCATGGAGTCGGTGTTCGCGGTAGCCGACGCGTTCTGGGTGGCGAAGCTCGGTGCCGATGCCTTGGCGACAGTGGGGCTCACCGAGTCGCTGCTCACGCTCATCTACACGGCGGCGATGGGGCTCTCGATCGGCGTCACGGCCATGGTGGCCCGGCGCATCGGCGAGGGAAACCCCGTAGGGGCAGCCGAAGCGGCGGTGCAGGGAATCGCGCTCGGGCTGCTCGTGGCGGCCGTGATCGCGGTCGTCACTGTGCCGCTGGCGCCGCGCCTCCTGGCGGTGATGGGCGCGACCCCCGCCGTCCAGGTCATGGGGTCGAGCTACGCGCGCGTGATGCTCGGCGGGAACGCGGTGATCCTGCTGCTGTTCCTGATCAACGCCATTTTTCGAGGCGCGGGCGACGCGGCGATCGCGATGCGCGTGCTGTGGCTCGCCAACGGCATCAATATCGTGCTCGGGCCCTGCCTGATATTCGGCGTCGGGCCGTTCCCGCGACTGGGCGTCACCGGCGCGGCTATCGCGACCACCATCGGGCGCGGCACCGGGGTGCTGTACCAGCTGTACCGGCTGTGGCGCGGCGACGGTCGGGTCGCCATCCGGCGCGCCCAGCTCAAGCTCCAACCCGCCGTGATGCGGACGATGCTCCGGCTCTCGGGTACGGGCACGGTGCAGGTGTTCATCGGCATGGCGAGCTGGATCGGACTGGTGCGGATCGTTTCGAGCTTCGGTTCGGAGGCGATCGCAGGGTACCAGATTGCGATCCGGGTCATCGTGTTCGCGCTCTTACCGTCGTGGGGACTCGCCAACGCGGCGGCTACGCTCGTGGGGCAGGGCCTCGGCGCCGGACAGCCCGATCGGGCCGAGCGGGCCGTGTGGCTCGCCGGGTTCTACAACATGCTGTTCCTGGGCGCGGTGGGTGCCGTGTTCGTGGCCTCCGCGGAGCCCATCGTCAGCGTGTTTACGCGCGACCCGGCGATCGCCCCGGTCGCGGTGCTGTGCCTGCGGACCATCAGCTACGGGTTCCTGTTCTATGCGTACGGGATGGTGATCACGCAGTCGTTCAACGGCGCGGGCGACACGTGGACGCCCACGTGGATCAACCTGGGGTGCTTCTGGCTGTGGGAGATCCCACTCGCGTACCTGTTGGCGCGCCACGCGGGGCTCGGGCCGCAGGGAGTGGCCCTGGCGGTCATGATCGCGTTCTCGACGCTCGCCGTCGTGAGCGGTCTGATCTTCCGCCGCGGGCGCTGGAAGCTGCGCCGGGTTTAGCGGCCCGCGCAGCGCCCTCCCCCGTCCGCCCGACGCAGCGTCGGGTAGGCGACGCCGACCTGCTCCAGGTAGGTCGGGTACTTCGCCGGATCGTAATAATACTGCCGCATCGCCGGCCGGTATTTCTCCATGGCGGCGGCGTTGAGCTCGAGCGCGGGCTGGTCGTCGGCGCGGATCAGCGGCTTGTACTGGATCGTCTTCGTTTGGACGACCTTGAAGTAGTCCCACGCCCGCTGCACCAGCTCGGGCCGTAGCAGGAAATCGAGCATCGTCATCGCTTGCACTTTGGCGCCGGCGGTGGCGCCCTTGTGCGCGATCGGCGTGGCCATCGCGATCGCGTTCGACCAGTGGTGCCCCGGCAGGTTGGGAATGTTGGACGGGTACCAGAGCACCACCGTCGGGACGTTCCACGACACGTCGCCGATGTCGTCCGAGAAGCCGGCGCGACGCTCCACCTCGGTCGGCGCGGGCGGCAGCGCGTCGAGTGTGGTGTCGAGCCCGTGCTCTTCCTGGCGCAGCTCGCGTTGAACCGCCTTCGCGAGCGTTTGGTCGGCCTCGCTCCAACGCGGCAGTCCCACCTGCTCGATGTTGTCGTACATCGTCTGCGCCACGATCTTGTTGAAGTGGCCGGGCCATGCGGAGCCCACGATCCGCTCGACCGCGAGTGTCGTGCCGGTCATCATGGCCGCCCCGCGCGCGATCGAGTCGGCGACCGTCAACAGCTCCGCGATGTGCTGGCCGTCGAGTTCGCGCAGGTAGTACCACACCGACGCGGTCGCTGGGACGACGTTGGGCTGGTCCCCGCCGTCCCTGATCACCGAGTGCGAGCGCTGCTGGGGCCGCAGGTGCTCTCGCCGGAAGTTCCAGCCGACGTCCATTAGCTCCACCGCGTCCAAGGCGCTCCGGCCGCGCCACGGCGCGTCGGCGGCGTGGGCGCTTTGGCCCTTAAAGCTGAAGATCACGGAGACGGTGCCGGTCCCCGGCGTGTCGCCCCACGACGTCCTGAGATTCGAGCCGACGTGCGAGAACAGCACGACGTCGGCGTCCTTGAAGTAGCCCGCGCGCACCAGAAACGCCTTGCCGCCGAGCAGCTCCTCCGCGACTCCGGGCCAGAGCTTGATCGTGCCCGCGAGATGATCGCGCTCCATGAGGCGCTTCACCGCGAGCGCGGCGGTGACGTTCACCGCCGGTCCCGCGTTGTGCCCCTCGCCGTGGCCGGGCGCGCCCTCTACGAGCGGCAAGTGGCAGGCGACGCCCGGCACCTGGGAAGCCTGCGGGATGTCGTCTAAATCGGCTCCCAGCGAGATGACTGGCTTGCCGGAGCCCCATGTGGCGATCCACGCCGTGGGCAGGCCGGCGATCCCTTCCTCCACGGAGAAGCCGCTGTCGCGCAGCAGTTTCACGAGGTAGCGCGAGGTCTCGACTTCCTGATAGCCGAGCTCGCCGTAGCTGAAGACCTGATCCACGATCTGCTGCGTGAGCCGGGCGTGGGCCTCGATGTCGCTCGCGGCCTCGCGCTTCAGCGCGGTGAGTTGCGCCGGCGGCGCGAGGCGCTTGGCCGAGGGTCGCTGGGCGAACGAGCTCCCGGGCAGGGCGAGGACGAGCAAAACGCCGTTCACGGCGAGCGGCCAACGCATGAAGCTGCTCCGGTGGAAGGAGAGGAAGGTCTTATGGGGCGCTAAAGGTACGAGACCCCCCCCGCTGCGGCTACCAGCCCGGCCCTTGCTGCACTGTTGCGTCGACGCATCGCCCCGCGCCGCTTGACAAGGGAACGGGGAAGAACACACCCTGGTACTAGCGAACGACCATTGTTTCGTCGGAACTCACCCGGCCCCGTTGCGCCCGCGATCAGGCCAACGGGGCGCTGCGTCTCGTAGGAGCGCGTACAATGGAAGCGAAAGAGCTGCTCGACAGTCTCGACGTCGGGGTATTGGCGATGGCTCCCGATTGGACGATCGCCGAATGGTCGGCGGCGGCCGCTCGCATCACCGCGCTGCCGGCGGACCGGGTGCTGGGTCAAAGCATCTGGATCGCCTTCCCGGCGGCGAAGGGCACCGAGCTCGAACGGGTGTTCGGAGACGTACTGGCCGACGGCAGGCCTCGCACGTTCCTGGCGCCCGCAGGAGCGCCGGAGGCCCCGGGGACCGTGCTGGAGACCCGGGTCACCCGCGGGGTGGGGGATCATCTGGCCGTGGCCTTCCGACCCGTGCACGAGGAGCTCGCGCCGGAGTCGCGCGCGGCGCAGCTGTTGAGCGCGCTCGAGGCCGAGCGGCGGCTGTATCTGCAATTGTTCGGCTCGCTGCCCACACCCGCTCTGGTGCTCACGCCGGACGGTCAGATCCTCGATACCAACTCCGAGGGAGCGAAGCTCTTGGGCGGGACGGACGCGGCGGCGCTGCGCGGCCGCGCGCTGGCGGAGTGGGCCCCCGCGTCGCAGCAGGGCATGCTCGCCGCTGCGCTACGTCACGCCGTGACGCGGCGGCAGGACGTGGCGCTCTCCGTCGAATTCGCCGGTGAGCCGGCGCGGGAGGTGCGGGCCGTCGTCGTGAACGTCGATCCCGTGCGCGCGGCGCCGAAGCTCCTGTTCCTGGCCCTGGACGTATCGCGCGAGATGCTCCTACAGCAGCGGCTGCTCCAGGCTGACCGGCTGTCGCAGCTCGGCGCCTTGGTGTCGGGCGTGGCGCACGAGCTCAACAATCCGCTCGCCGCGATCGCCGCCTTCGGGGAAGCGCTCGCGCTGGACCCACATCAGGCCGATCTGGAGGAGAGCGCCGAGGTGATCCGGAGCGAAGCGATGCGGGCCGGTCGCATCGTCCAGACCTTGCTCGATTTCGCCCGCCAGCGGCCGCGTATCCAGACCGCCG
>VBAP01000137.1 GCA_005882335.1 Candidatus Segetimicrobium genomatis | reverse complement strand
GTCCCGGATCCGGATGTATCGGTCGATCGCGACTTTCACAAAGTACGGACCGGCCAGATCCGCGGCCGCGGCCACCAGCAGCAGAACGATTGACGCCGCCACGGCGCGGCGGTACGGTCGCACATAGCGCAACAGCCGGCGCATCAGCCGCGCATCATATGCCTTGCCGAGGATCTCGTCTTCCTGGAAATGGGTACTCATCGGACCGGCGCGTCCAGATCGGCGGCCTCGAGTTCCTCCTCCAGCAACTGCTTCTGGTACAGGTCGGCATAGAGTCCGCCGCCAACCAGCAGGGTCTCGTGGGTCCCGCGCTGGACGATCTTCCCATTGTCCGATGCGGTGCGAGATGATGATCGCGGTGCGCGTGGCCATGACGGCGCGCAACTGCCGCAGGATCTCCTCTTCCGTGTCGGTGTCCACGCTGCTCAGCGCGTCGTCCAGGATGAGGATGGCGGGATCCCGCGCCACGGCCCGCGCGATCGCGGCGCGCTGCTTCTGTCCACCCGAGAGCGTGACGCCACGTTCGCCGACCACGGTGTCGTAGCCATGTGGAAAGTCGGCCACGTCTGGGGCCAGGCGGGCAATCTCCGCCGCTTCGCGGATACGCGTGGCGTCGAGCGCCTCGAGGCCGTAGGCAATGTTCTCACCCAGGCGCGCCGAGAACATGAATGTGTCCTGCGGGACCATCCCGATGCACCGGCGCAGGTCGGCAATCCGGTACCGCCGCACGTCTACGCCGTCGATCAACACGCCCCCCTCGGTGGGTTCAAACAGCCTCGGGATGAGATTGACCAGCGTGCTCTTCCCTGACCCGGTGGGACCGACAATCGCCACGGTCGTACCCGCCGGAACATGCAGATCAACCCCAGACAACACCTGGCTGCCATTGTACGAGAATCCTACCCGGCGAAACTCGATCTCCCCGCGCGGGGCCGGAAGGGCCTGAGCACCGGCCCGGTCGACGATCCTCGGCCGGTGCATGAAAATCTCATCCAGACGCTTCATCGACGCGAGCCCGCGCTGCATGAGGTTGACAACCCACCCCAAGGCGACCATCGGCCAGGCCAGCTGGCCCAGGTAGCCGATGAACTGCACAAACTGGCCAAGCGTGATGCGGCCGGCGATCACCGCCTGTCCACCCTGCCACAGCAACACCACTGCCGCCAGGCCGAGGAAGAACGACATCAGCGGCCACAGCGCGCCGTCCGTCTTGATCACCGCCAGGTTCCGCCGGATGTACTCGCGGTTCAGGGCGGCAAACGCCTCGGTTTCGTGTGGCTCCTGCGCGAACGCCTTGACCACTCGGATCCCGGAGAAATTTTCCTGCGCTTGGGCAGAGATGACGCTGAATTGCTCCTGCACCGACTCATACTGCCGGTGGAGCAGCGGGCCCAGGACGATGAATGTCAGGCTCACCAGAGGGAGGACCACCAGGATGTACAGGGTGAGGGTGAGATCGATGGCGAGCATGAAGCCGACCGCGATCGCCGTCAGGACCAACGTGCTGGTGAAGTGCATGATGCCCGGCCCGATGAACCGCTGGACGGTGGAAAGATCGCTCACTGCGCGCGTCATCAGGTCGCCGGTGCGGGTGTGCTGGAAGAACCCCACGTGCAGGCGCTGCAGGTGGGCGAAATAATCGTTGCGGATCTCGTACTCGATGACGCGGGAAACGCCTAGGATGTGCATCCGCCAATAGTACCGCAAGATCCACACGGCGAGGTTCAGGGCGACCAGCACCGCCGCGTATCGCAGCAGGGTGGACAGGGCCGCTCCGGCGGCGATGGCGTCAACGGCCAGGCGAAGCACCAGCGGACCGAGCATCAGCAGCACGGCGCTGGCCGTGCCGAGCAGGAAGCCGATCACGTAGGAGCGCGCGTGGCGCCGGAGGTAATTGCGGAGGCGAGGGCTCATCGGAGCAGCGTCGCGACACCGTAGGCAAGCAGCACGCCGGTCGCACGCAGCGAGAGGTCCACGTCTCGATCTGCGCCTTCGTCGCTGCTCCAGCCTCCATCAAGGCGCTGGAGTGCGAGGAGCCGAGCCAATCCTGCGGCCACGAACAGATCGTCTGCAGGCAAGCCCGCCAGGTACAGCGCATTGAGGGAGTCGGCCAGACGGTCGGCCGTCCACACCTCTGGCGCCAGGCGCCGCAGCGCATCGAGTCCCGCGGACGTAGCCGCCGAGGAAGGACCATCAACCATCAACAACGCCGCGGCGACCTGCGCAGTCACATGCGCAGGCTCCTCGGCCGGCCAGCCCCCATCCCGTGAGGCGCGAAGGCATATCGCCGCCCGCATCACAGCATCGTGGCGCGAGCCGAGCAGCCGGGTCATCCATGAAGCGGCGAGTGCCGTGCAGTATATGCGGGCTAGAGGAACTCCGGGGCGGACCAGCGCCGGTGGATCGAACCGCAGCACCGCGGGGCTTTCTTCCCACGCCCCATCCGGCCGCTGCACCGTGAGCAGATAGCCAGTGGCACGCTCGACATACGACGATGGCAGGAGCCGGAGGTCGTGCATCCACTGCATCGCCGTGGCGGTCGCCGTGATCGCGGATGGCCGGCCGTGGATCAACCCGTAGGGAAATCCACCATCTTCGTTCTGCCGGGCCAGCAGTGACCGCGCCACCTTCGGCTCGGCCCGTGAGCGCCCGAGCAGGCCCGCCAGCCGTGCGCGCTCCAGTTCATCGCCGTTCTCCTGGACATAGGCGATCGCGGCTGTGAGGTAGGTGCGCATCAGCTCATCCGCTCACAAGAAGGCGTCCAAGCGGCTCACAGCAACGCCGGCCTGGTTGAGCGCCTGGCGCACGGCCTTGGCCAGCGCCGCAGCCCGCGGCGTATCTCCATGAATGCACAGAGTGTCGGCTTCTACCGTGATCGTTTCTCCGCCCTCCGTGGAGACGACGTGTTCTGTCGCGAGGAGCACCGCCCGCTCCGCGGCCATGGCCGGGTCGGTAATGAGAGCCCCGGGCCGGCTCCGGGGCATTAGGGTTCCCCCGGAGGAGTATCCACGGTCGATGAACGCTTCCTGCGCGACCCGCAGCCCCAGGTCCAGCAACACGGTCACCAGCGGGGAACCAGCCAGCGCCACCACGATGAGTGCAGGGTCCACGCGCCGCACCGCTTCGCCGATCGCAGCGGCGAGGGCGTGATCGGCGACCGCTTGATTGTAGAGCGCGCCATGGGGTTTGACGTGCTGCAGCCGTACGCCGGCGTCACGCGCCACCCCGGCGACGACCTCGATTTGGGCTGCAACCGTCGCCACGACGTCATTAGGCGGGAGCGTCATCGCGCGCCGGCCGAAGCCCTCACGGTCCGGAAAGGAGGGATGGGCCCCGATGCCCACGCCTTGGGTCTGGGCGAGCTCAACCGTGCGCCGGATGGTCTCCAGATCACCAGCGTGCGCGCCGCAGGCCACGTTGACTGAGGTGATGTACGGCAAGAGGTCTCCATCTGTCACGACTCCCTCGCCGAGATCAGCATTGAGATCAATCACGGTGAGGAAAACCTTCGAGATAGCACTTGGCCGCCTCGAAGCGTGTGCGCAACCGGTCCTGCCAGTCAGGCGCAGTCAAGTCAGCCTCCGGCATGAACAGTAAGGCGCCGGCCTTGCCGAGGCGCAGCCCGTACTCCACGCCGGCATACGGCTCGGTCACGTACCGGACGTCGCCCCGATCCAACACGAGGCGGGGATCCACGCGCGAAATTATTTGCCGGAACTTCTCGATGGCGTCGTCTTCGCGAATCGCCATATCCTTATTCTAGATGAAACGACCGGATGAGGGATAATGGGATACAGGGACAAAAGACCCGCTCTTCCGCGGCGCCTAAGGAGTGCGACATGAATTGGCAGGAGCATTACGACAAAGGGTTACCCTATCACGAGTTTCTCAGCAAGTTCGGCACTCCCCAGCACCGTGAACGGTGGCAGGCCGTCTACGACCGCGGACGGCTGACCGATGCCCAGCAAGCGTTGCTGCAGGGGTTCGTGCGAGAGATGCACCTGCTTTGCGTCGCCGGCGCCTGGTGCGGGGACTGCGTACGGGAATGCCCGATTCTCCAACACATCTCCGAATCGTCGTCGAAGATCTCGCTGCGCTTTCTCGACCGCGACGATCACCCGGAGCTTGCCGCCCAGCTGGCGATCAACGATGGTCTCCGCATCCCGATGGTCCTGTTCCTCAGCGAAGACTATTTCGAGTGCGCCCGCTTCGGCGAGCGGACGCTGGCTACCTACCGGAAGATGGCTACCGAACAGCTCGGACCGGCCTGCCCGACTGGGATTGTCCCTCCCGGGGAAGATTACCTCGCCGTAGTCACGCAGGAGTGGATGAACGAGGTGGAGCGGGTGCAGCTGCTGCTGCGGCTATCAGCGAGGCTTCGGCAGAAGCATGGAGACTGACCCGGGGACCAAGGAACCAAGGTACCAAGGGACCAAGCATGCCCAGGGTTGCGATTGCATGCTGCGTTGTTTGGTCGCCTGGTCCCCTGGTTCCCTGGTTTCCTGGTCCCCTGTATAATGTGTGCGGCCGGCCCCATCGTCTAGCCCGGCCTAGGACGCGGCCCTCTCAAGGCCGAGACAGGGGTTCGAATCCCCTTGGGGCTACCAAATGGCAACACCCGGGCGGCAAGAGCTGCCTACGTTGGCCAAAAGCCGCCAAAACTTAGGACGGTGACCAAATAATGACCCCGGAACAGATCAAAGAATTCATCCAAGGCGGCGAATGGGTCAGCATCACCCCCGAGGTGCGTCCGAGCGCGAATAAAACGGCGACGGGAGAGCCCCAGCC
>VBAP01000048.1 GCA_005882335.1 Candidatus Segetimicrobium genomatis | reverse complement strand
GACACGCGCACGCTGATGTTCGCGTAGCGCACCTTCGTGAGGTTGCGCTTGACCCTCACAAAGTCCAGCACATCTGGATGGGAATCCGAGATCGTGATCATCAGGGCACCACGGCGGCCGGACTGCCCGATCGTACCCGTAGTCAGCGAGAACAGCTCCATGAAGGAGACCGATCCGGTGCTGCTGCGGGCGGCGTTGTTCACCGGTGCGCCCCGCGGCCGCAGTACGCTGATGTCGGTCCCCACGCCCCCGCCCAGCGAGTAGGTGCGTGCGGCCTCCTTCATCCACTCGAAGATGGATTCAATAGAGTCATCGTGTACTGGCAGAACGTAACAATTCAGAAGTGTGACCCGTTTGGGGTTGCCTGCGCCGTGCATGATGCGGCCGCCGGGAATGAAGCGGAAGTCGTCGAGCAACCAGTAGAACTTCTCTTCCCATTCCGCCTGCCTGGCCGCCGTGGGTTCCACCGAGGCGATTTCCCGGGCGATGCGCCGCCACATCTGCGGCGGTGTGGTCTCCAGTATCCGGCCTTCGGGGTCGCGCAGCGCGTACTTGTCAAAAAAGACGTGCGCCCGGAGGTCGTCGCCGCCGAAGTAGTCCAGCGTCTCCTGAGGCAGGTCGGATGTCGGTCGGGTCGTTGCTGGTGCAGCGTCAGCGTCCACCGGGCTCACCCCTTCCCGTAACAGTGATGCAGGCTCCGGACGCATCGCGCGGCCGGGATTGTCAGGATCGTACGTTACTTCGAGGTCTTGGTCTGGCTGGACTCGACGGTCAGCAGTGGGACCTGCGCGCGCAGGGCCTCCTCCCGCCTCTTGCGCTCCTTCAGGGTTTCCGCCGCCTCGACCAGCATGTCCAGGTCGCGGAACCGCCGGTGCTCGGAGGCGAAACGGACATAGGCGACGTCGTCCAGGCGCCGCAGCCGCTCCATCACCAGCGCGCCGATCTGCAGAGTACTGACCTCGCGGTCGCCTCGCTCGGTGACTTCCCGTTCAACTTCGGCTACCACGCGCTCCAGATCGTCCATCGAGACGGGACGCTTCCCGCAGGCCTGGACGAGCCCCCGGAGGATCTTGTTGCGGTCGAACGGCTCCCGCCGGCCGTCGCGCTTGACCACCATGATGGGCACGTGGTCCATTCGCTCGTAGGTGGTGAAACGGCGCGAACAGCGCAGGCACTCGCGGCGGCGGCGGATGGAGGCTCCGTCTTCAACCGGGCGGGAGTCCAAGACTTTGCTTTCTTCGTGGGCACAGAACGGGCAACGCATCTCGGAGGCCCTACAACATCTAGGGCAATCAGATTCTATTTCTCTACATGTTGTGTGTCAATGCCGAATTTTAAGCGATTTTTGGCCCGAAAGGAGGGGGGTGTGGATGGCCCCCTCCGGGGAAGGCCGCCCACGGGCCCTCCGAGGGCTAGGGTCTGGCTCCAGCGGGAGATTCCGGCTCCTGGCGTAGGGATCGGACAGCCAGAACCAGGGCGAGTCCCCCGAAGAGCGCCGTTGCGCCCAGCGTGGCTGCCAGGTGCTGCACAGCGAGGTCCCCCAGCAGCAGTCCCCGGAGGGCGAACATCGGCCCCAGGCCCGGCGCCAGGTAGGTCCATCCCGACCGATCCCACCCTTCCAGAAACGGAGCGGCCATGGCCGGCAGCGTAATCATCAGGTAGAGGGGGGTGAAATATTGCTGGGCCTCCCGGATGCTGCGGGCAAACAGGCTGAGCGCGAGTTGCGCCGCCCCGAGGAACCCAGCCAGCAGCCCCGACACGATCAGGATCCACAGCGCCGGACCTGCTGAGATGACCACCGAGGCTCTCCGCAGCTCGGCCAATCCCCAGGCGGCTCCAAGCCGCAGGCTGACCAGGGTCGCGACGATCACGACGACGACGGCGCCAAGAGATGCCGCCGCCACCGCCAGGAACTTTCCCAGAGTCAGGACCCAGCGGGATGGCGGCGCCACCAGCAGAGTGTCCAGGGTCAGACGCTCCCGCTCGCCAGCGCCGACATCGAGGGCCGCATGCTGGCCGCCCAGGACGGCCCAGATGGCAATGAAGAACGGCAGGAGGCTGGCCAACAACGCTCCGCCCAGACGGCGCTGATCGGCCACACTGCGTGACGCGGCGTGGATGGGGGTGAGATCGTCGCGGGTGAGCCCGCGCGAGCGAAGGCGCCGTTCGGCAAGCCGGGCCGCGTAGGCGGCGACGACTTCCTGGAGACGTTGCCGGGCCACCACCGATCCGGCCTCGCTTTCATCGAAGACGATGGTCACCTGTCCGTTCCCGGTCTGCACACGCGCGGCAAAATCCGGCGGGATTTCCACCACGGCGTCGAGTCTCCCTACCAGGAGCGCGTGAATCGGATCGGCCGCGTCGACCCGCCGGATGAGCCCCTGGGCCTCGCCCTCCCGGATCAGATCCGGCGCAAACGACCCTCCCACGATCGCCACGCGCGACGCGGCCCTCTCTCGCTGATGCCGCTGCCGTTCGGCGAGATAGGGGACCCCGAGGGTCACCACGGGCATCAATACGACCGGCAGCGCCAGGGCAACGACCAGCGTACGGCGGTCCCGCAGGGTCTCGAGCATCTCTTTGAGAAAGACGGCCAAGACCAGGCGGGCGGCCGCGATCATCGCAGCGAGAAGCGCATCGGAACCACGCTGACGATGAAGATGGCCGCGAGAATCACGCCGATGACCGCCCGCGACACGCTGGGCGGGGACACGTCATCCAGGGGCCCGGGATAGTTGCGGCGTGTCATCACCGCGATCAGCAACGCCATCACGTAGTAGCCGAGCGCGAAGGCCACGGCGATTCCCACCCACGTCAGCACCCGGTGCACACGGGCACCCAGGAGCGCACGCACCGCATGGCCGCCATCCAGCATGCTGGCCGGGAGGAGGTTGATGCTGGTGACGAGCAGCCCGATCCATCCCGCAAACAACATGGGGTGACCGAGGACGACGGCGTCTTGGGGCGGGTGGAGCAGCCAGGCGATCATCCAGCGCAACAGCAGCGGGTCGGGGAGGTTCACCCCTTGGAAGTCGGTGGGACGGATAATGAACGAGTTCAAGACACCGAAGATGAGCACCGGGATGGCGACCAGGAACCCGGCGATGGGACCGGCCGCGCCGACGTCAATCAGGGCGTCCCGATTCGGCGGCGGGAGGCGGGTCACAATGACGGCCCCCATCGTCCCCAACGGCGGCACCATCGGAATGAAGTACGGCAGACTGCTGTCCACCCCGCGAAGCACCGAGAGCACCTTGTGACCCATCTCGTGCGTCACCAGGATCGCCATCAAGGACAGCGAGAAGGCCAGCCCGCCGCCCACCGCCGACCGCATGTACCCGTCTCCGACCAGCCCCTGCGCATTGATGTAGCCCGCGGCGAACGTGGTCAACAGCGTCGCCAGGAACAGGGCCACATTCACCTGCCACCGCCACTGCGCGCGCGGCGGCTGGGGAACGAATGCCAGGATCACGCGGTCGTCCCGGCGGCGGAGCAGCGGCAGCAGGCCCGTCGGTTCCACACGGCGCCGCAGCGCGAGAAAGCGCGCCTTGCTGTCCGCCGGCACCTGCACCGTGAATGCCGGGCGGCCGGCGTCGTCCAGCACCCCGGTTACCGGAAAGTACTCCGACACGATGCGGTGGAGATTTTCGAGCTCCCCGTCAAGGTGGAACACGGTACTCCCTAGGGTACGCCCCCGAACGAGAAAGGTGAAGGGGGGATGGCGCGCAGCGCTGTCCCCCCTTCGTGGCAGTCGCGGTCGCGTCGTCTCGCGCTCAGCGTCTCCGCAGGAAGGCCGGGATGTCGAGGTCGTTGATCAACGCCTTGACCCCGTCTTCGATCGCGTCCGGCGTCTCACTGAGTTTGTCGGCGGGCTTGCGGCCGGCGTCGAACCCGGTGGCGATCACGGTGATACGCAGCTCGCCGTCCACCTTGTCGTCGACGACGGCGCCGAAGATGATGTTGGCATCCGGGTCGGCCGCCTCCTTGATGATCTGGGCGGCCTCCGAGACTTCCAGCAACCCCATGTCCAGCCCGCCGGTCACGTTGATCAGCACGCCACGGGCGCCCTGCATTGATGTTTCGAGGAGCGGACTGCTGATCGCCGCCTGGGCCGCGCGGATGGCGCGGTCCTCGCCGCCGGCGACGCCGATGCCGATCAACGCCGACCCGGCTTCGTGCATGATCGTCCGCACGTCGGCGAAGTCCAGGTTGATGAGCCCGGGCACCGTGATCAGATCGGCGATGCCCTGCACCCCCTGCCGCAGCACGTCGTCGGCGACGCGAAACGCCTCCACGACGGTGGCCGCGCGATCGATGATCTGCAGCAGCCGGTCGTTGGGGATGGTGATCAACGTATTCACCTTCTGCTTGATGTTGCGCGCGCCCTCGTCGGCGGCCTGCGCGCGCCGGCGTCCCTCAAACGAGAACGGTTTGGTCACCACGCCGATCGTCAGCGCTCCCAGTTCTCGGGCTACTTCGGCAACGATCGGCGATCCGCCGGTGCCGGTGCCCCCGCCCATGCCGGCCGTGATGAACACCATATCGGCGCCATCCAGGATTTCAAAGAGATCCTCTTTGCTCTCTTCAGCGGCCTGCCGTCCGATCTCCGGGTCGCCCCCGGCGCCCAGCCCTTTGGTGAGCTTGCTGCCCACGTGGATTTTCTTGTCGGCGTTGCTCATCGCCAGGGCCTGCGCGTCGGTGTTGATGGCGATGAACTCCACCCCGCGCAGCCCTGCCGTGATCATCCGGTTCACCGCGTTGCTGCCGCCGCCGCCGACGCCGACCACCTTAATCGCGGCATACCGGCGCAGATCGCGATCGATGTGCCCCATGACAGGTGCCCCCTTGACTGGTGTCTTTGCGCTACGTCGTCTTGCCCACCACGTACGGAGTTGGAAAGTTGGAGAGTTGAAAAGTTGAAGAGTCAATCCCGTCACACTCCAACGTTCCAACTCTCCAACTCTTTAACTCGTCATGCTCCCTGCACCATCTCCCGCAGCCAGCCGCGCATCCTGCCGAACAGCCCGGCGCCGTTGGTGGCGTGGACCGGCTTTGGCCCGCCGTGGCGGACGCCGTACTGCACGAGACCCACCGCCGTGGCATAGATGGGGCTGGCCACGGCATCGATGAGCCCCCCGACCTGCTCTGGAACTCCGACACGCGCCGGCAACTCCAATTTCTCGCTGACGTACCTGGCGCTCCCGCGCAGCAACGCGCTCCCTCCGGTGAGCACGATCCCGGCCGGGACCAGGTGGCCGTAGCCGCTGCGCTTGACTTGCAGCCGGAGGAGGCTGCAGATCTCCTGCAACCGCGGCTCGATGATCTCGCAGAGCACTTTGCGCGGCAGGATTCTGGGCTCGCGATCGCCGACGTTGAATACTTCGATCAGCTCACCCTCGTGGACGTCGGCCACCGATGCCGCTCCGTGGCGGATCTTCAGCTTTTCCGCCTCCGCGACCGGCGTACGCAGTCCGACCGCGACGTCGCTGGTGAGATGATGCCCACCCACGGGCAGGATCGCAGTGTGACACAGACCGCCGCCAGCGAAGACCCCCACACTGGTGGTTCCCCCGCCGATGTCGGCCAGCACCACACCCAGTTCCCGCTCCGCCTGCGTCAGCACCGCCTCGGCCGACGCCAGTGGTTCCAACACCAATTCTTCCAGTTCCAGCCCTGCGCGCTGCACGCATTTCAGCAGGTTCGCCAGAACGGTGGAAGTGCCGGTGACGATGTGCGCTTCCACTTCAAGCCGGGAGCCGTACATGCCGATGGGATTGCGCACGCCGTCGTGTCCATCCACCACAAAGCCGCGCGGGAGCATATGCACAATCTCGCGGTCGGACGCCGGCAGGGCAGCCATGCGCGCCGCCTCAACCACCCGGTCCACGTCGGCCGCCGAGATCTCGTGGTCGCCGCGGCTCACGGCGATGACCCCGCGGGAGTTGGTGGAGGTAATGTGTTCGCCCGACACGCCAACGTACAGCGCGGAGATGGTCATACCGGCCATGCGTTCGGCGCGTTCCACGGCGTCTTCAATCGCGCGGGTCGTGGCGTCAATGTCGATGACCACCCCCTTGCGCATGCCGGAGGACGGCGTGCTGCCGACGCCGGCGATGTGCACCTCGCCATCCTCGTCAGCCTCGCCGACGACCGCACAGACCTTCGTAGTCCCAATGTCCAAACCCACGACGTGCTGCCTGCGCAAAATCACCGCTCCTGGACCCTGCTACATCTAGTAGTGCTTGCGTAACTTTTCCCCCATATCTTGTAGCAGGATTCCACGCTCAATGTCTGACTCCTCCCCCCGCGGGCGCAGCGCCGAGTTTGAGGATGACGCTGCCGGTAAACCGCAGGTCGACGTACTGCACACCCAACCGCTGGCGTCGAACGGCCGATAAGACCTGGGGCAGCGATGCGATGCGGGCCGGTAGGCCGCGCGGCTGCCCGAGCAGCACGATGATCCCGTCCGCCGTTGTGAGCGTGACGGATCCCGCCCGATCCACCCGGAGCCGCAGGCCGCCCCCGATCTCGTCTTCCGGCACAGCCCCCAACACGCGTAGCGCGTCCAGCGCGGCGGCCGATGGGATGCGGTCGCCAATCCGGACCCAGGGCAGCGCGACACCATCTACCCTGATCACCGGCACCGAGGGCGTCAAGCGGACCACGGCCAGCGCGACGCCGGTAGGGTCCAGCAAGAGGTATGCGTCGCGGTAGGGGAGCGCGGCATGCGGCACGCGTTCCTGGACGCTGATGGTCACACGGCCGGCCGGCGACACATTGAGGCGCGATGCGGCAATCCACGGGTACTGCGCGAGCCGGTCCGCCACGTCACCGGCGTCCACCGTGGCGAGCCGCTGTCCGACCCGCAGTCCGCTGCGCGCGAGGATATCCTCGGCAGACACCTTCCTCGCGCCGACGACGACGATCTCCGAGACGGTGAAAAACGAGGACAGCGGAAATGCCGCGGCGGTCAGGAGCACGGCCATCGCCACGACAAAACGGAGCAGGAGAACGATGCGGGGCGGCGCAGGGTCGGCGACCGGGGTGCGGTCGCGGAGCCGTGGAGTCAGGGGGTACGCTGCGTTGTGTGTGTGCGTCATAAGGTGCGACGAAAGGAACGTTGAAAGTTGGAGCGACGCGCAAGCTTCAGTGTTTACGCTGGTTCAAACTCCCCCAACAATTTGATCTCGGGTTCCAACTCGACCCCGAACTTCTCCGCCACGAGCGCGTTTACCTTGTGCATCAGGGCCACCACATCGGTGGCCGAGGCCGCCCCGGTGTTCACGATGTAATTGGCATGGACCTCCGAAACCTGGGCACCCCCGACCTGCAGCCCTTTGCCACCTGCAAGGTCGATCAGCCGGCCGGCGTGGTCACCCGCGGGATTGCGAAAGATGCACCCGGAGCTGGGCGGACCGATCGGCTGGCTGGCGGCGCGATGCGCGAGCCACTCCTCCGTGCGCCGCCGGACGATCTCGGACGTGCTGCGCTGCAGCTGCAGTGTGGCTTCGGCCACCACAGCGGGGCGCTGCTGCAGCACGCTGGTCCGGTAGGCATACCCCAGCGTCGCCGGCGTCAGGGTGTGCTCCCCGTCCGGCATCAACACACGCGCCGATGCTACGACCTCCATCATGGCGTGTCCATGCGCGCCGGCGTTCATCACCACCGCACCCCCGAGCGACGCCGGGATGCCGGCGGCGAATTCCAGTCCCGACAGTCCCTGCAGGGCCGCCGCGCGCGCCAGATGCGGCAGTCCGGCGCCGGCCTGCGCCGTCACGCGGTCGCCGTCAAGCGTGATGCGATCCAGCCCCTTCCCGATCTTCAGAACAATCCCGCGGATCCCCAGATCGGAGATCACGACGTTGCTGCCCTGGCCCAGCACCACAAACGGGACGCGCTCCGTGAAAAGCCAGGTGACGACCGCGCGCAGTTCCTCCCGCGACCGCGGCACGACCAGCAGGTCTGCCGGCCCGCCGACGCGGAAGGACACATGCTTTCGCAGCGGTTCCCCCTCGCGCACCTCGCGGCACACCCGTCCCAACGTGCGGAGGATATCGGCGTGCCCGACGGGTTTGGTCGTCATCGGCTGGCGCGGCATGACCGGTGCCTGGTGAGGAACGACTTCCGGACCCAGCCTAGTGGCCGAACCGAGTGCGCTCCGCGGATTCGAGTGTGCGCCCTCACGGTCGTGTGCCCGCGTTTCCGTGTTCCCGCGTTGCCGTCTGTGCGCGGGTCTGCAGCGCCGCCACCAGGTCGTCGGCGGTCCTCCAGATGTCGCCGGCCCCGAGGGTGAGGACGAGATCCCCGGGACGCAGCACGGGCAGCAAGTGGCCGACGACGCGCTCTTCTTCGGCAATGAACGTCACCGGCCGGTGCGGACGCACCGCCTCAACGATCAGCGCGGCGCTGACACCGGGAATCGGCTCCTCATCGGCGGGATAGATGTCGGTCACAATCAGATGGTCACAATCAGAAAACGCCGTGGCGAAGCGCCGGTGCGTCGTCTGGGTCCGGGTGTAGCGGTGCGGCTGGAACACGGCGATGATGCGCCGGTCCGGCCAGGACTCTTTGGCCGCGCGCAGGACCGCGGCGATCTTGATCGGATTGTGGGCGTAGTCATCCACCACCATGACGCCGCCCACCTCCCCCCGGACGGCAAAGCGGCGGCTCACCCCACGGAAGCTCTCCAGCGCCTGTGCCACCTGGGGAAAATTCATGCCCAGCTCCAGCGCCACCGCCGTCGCCGCCAGGGCGTTGAGCACGTTGTAGCGGCCGGGGACGTTCAGCACCAGCGGTCCCAAACTTACGCCATCGCGCCGGAAGGTGCAGCGCGTCTGCCGGCCGGCGAGGCCCTGCAGCGTGGCCGAGTAGCGGGCGGGCTCCTCCAGTCCATACGTGATGGCGCGGGCAGAAACGCGGGACAACAGATCACGGACGTGCCGGTGATCGGTGCACAGCACCGCGAACCCATCTGCCGGCAACGCGGCAAGGAACTCGGCAAACGTCTGGGTCAGGTGCTCCGCCGTGCGATAGTAGTCCCGGTGATCGGTGGTGTCCAGGCTGGTCACCACCGCGGCCGATGGCCGCACATACAGCAATGATCCGTCGGACTCGTCTACCTCCGCCACCAGATACCGCCCGCCGCCGACGCGGACATTGCCGTCCAGCCCTTCCACATCCGCGCCGATGAGGGCGGTGGGATCGAGCCCGCCGGCCGCCAGCACATGTGCCGTCATCGCCGTCGTCGTCGTCTTGCCGTGCGTCCCGACGATGGCAATGCTGAAGCCTTCGGCGAGGATCTGCCCCAGCACCTGGGCGCGATGATGCACCGGCAGGCCGCGGTAGCGCGCGGCGACCATCTCGACGTTGAGCTCCGGGACGGCGCGCGAGGCCACCACCACGTCCGCGTCTGTGAGGTGGCTGGGATCATGACCGATGTGGACCGCCGCACCCAGGGCCACGAGGCGCCGGGTGGCGTCCGAGGCGCGGAGATCAGAACCGCTGACGCGATACCCGCGGGACAGCAGGATGTGCGCGATGGCGCTCATTCCCGCCCCGCCGATACCGATGAAGTGGACGCGCGCATTGCGATCAATCACGAGAATCCTCTCTCGGCGACGGCGACCACCAGGGCTGCCACTTCCCGCGCGGCCTGCGGCCGGCCCAGACGCCGGCTGGCCATCGCCATCGCACGCAGCCGCGACGGATCCGCCCGCAGGGCGTCTACCGCCTGCGCCAGGCGGACACCATTCGACTCGCGGTCGAGCACCACCACCGCCGCGCCGGCGGACTCCAAGAGGCGCGCGTTGGCTTCCTGATGACCCTCCGCCGCATACGGATAGGGCACGGCGACCACGGGCAGACCGTTGGCGGTCACCTCCGCCAGCGTCCCGGCGCCGGCGCGACACACGACCAGGTCCGCGCAGGCATAGGCATCAGCCATCTCCTCAATGAACGGCACCGCGACGTAGCGCAGCGACCCCCCCAGCGAGCGCAGGCGCGCGCGGACCCACGCCTCATGTTCATTCCCGGTCTGGTGCAGAATCTGGACCTCCGCCCGTCCGTCCAGCCGCTCGGCCATTTCTATGACGTGCGCGTTGAGACTGCGGGCGCCCTGACTGCCCCCCAGCACCAGGACGGTGAGCTGCCGGTCGCCCAGCCCAAAGCGCTGCCGTCCCCGCGCCCGGTCGCCCTGCAGCGCGCCGGCGCGCACAGGAACGCCGGTCACCACCGCCTTGTCTCCGAAATGCGCCGCGACGCGTTCATGCGGCACCGAGATCACCCGCGCCCATCGCGCCAGAATGCGGTTGGCGGCACCCGGATAGAGATTTTGCTCCTGGACCACCAATGGAATCTTCAAGACCACCGCGGCCGCCCCGATCGGCGCGGCCGCATATCCGCCCGTGGCGACGACCACCTGTGGCCGCCAGCGTTGCAGCAACAGCGTGGCCTGCGCGGTACCGGCCACCGTCAGCAGCATCGCCCAGGGAAGCGACCAGGAGAGCCGCCTCGGCCAGGCCCGCGCGGCGACACGGTGGAACGGCCACCCTGCTTGAGGCACCACCCGCCGTTCCAAGCCGCCGCCACCGACAAACAAGACCTCCGTCTGGGGCCGGGTGGAGACCAGTGCCTCTGCAATCGCCAACCCTGGGTACACGTGACCCCCAGTGCCGCCCCCCGCGATGACGACGCGCACTGCAGATCACCAATCGACGGGAACGGGGGAACGCGGGAACAGGGGAACGAGGAAATTGGCGACTCCACCCCCGCCCGTTCGATTCTCTGCCTGATATCGTCTACTCACCGTGGTCCCGTGTTCCCGCGTTCCCGCGTTCCCGCGCTCCGCCCCGAGCCGGCGAAGCCGGCGTGGGGGTTCCCGCAGTACTGCGAAATGTTCATCAGAATCCCAATTCCCATCATCGCAAAAAGCAGAGACGACCCGCCGAAGCTGACAAAGGGCAGTGGCACACCGGTGATCGGCAGAACGCCCGTGGTCACTCCGATATTGATGATGGCCTGTAATACGATCATCACCGTAATGCTTCCGGCGACCAGGCTTCCGTACCGGTCGGGTGCCTCGCGCGCAATGCGCAGCCCCCGTATGGCCAGGATGGCAAACAAGACCAACACCGCCACCGTGCCGACCAGGCCGAGTTCTTCGCCGAGGATCGCGAAGATGAAATCGGTGTGGCGCTCAGGGAGGTAAAAGAATTTCTGCCGGCTCTCTCCCAGGCCGAGACCGAGCACCCCTCCCGACCCCAACGCCAGCAGCGATTGGATGATGTGAAAGCCCGCGCCCTGGGGGTCGCGCCAGGGATCTAGAAATGCGAGCAGGCGCTGTCGCCGGTATTCCTCGCCGAGCGCAGCCGCCGTTAGCAGCGGGATGCTGGCCAGGCTCAGCCCCAGCAGATGCGTGAGCCGTACCCCGCCGATGAAGAACACCGCGGCGGCGAGCAGCGCCACCAGCAGGGAGGTCCCCATGTCCGGTTGCACCAGGATCAGGCCGGAGATCAGCGCGGTGACGATCAGCGGCGACGACACCATGCGGGGATTCCCCAGCCCAGGCCCGCGATTGGTCAGGACGTGCGCCAGGTACAATGCCAGCGCCAGCTTGGCGCCTTCGGCCGGCTGAAACGCGAACGGCCCTGCCAGCACGATCCAGCGCCGGGCGCCGCCGGCCACCCGACCGATGCCCGGCACAAGCACGAGGGCCAGCGAAAGGACGGCACCGATCAGCAGCAACGGCGTGAACCGGCGCAGGCGCGCATAATGGGTGCGCTGCATGATCAACAGCGCCATCATGCCCAAACCCGCCCACGCCACCTGCCGCTTGAAAAAGAACGTACTATCCCCGTAGCGGTCGTGAGCCACGATCGCGCTGGCGCTGTACACCATGACCACTCCGGTGGCCACCAGCGCAACCACGGTGAAGAACAGCCACGAATCAGGTGCTCGCTTCGGGACGAGGTCCATCGCGCTCCAGGAGTACGTTGTAGGGTCCGATGCCCCATACCGAAAATGCCGGTATGAGCAGCTGCGACGTCTGCGTCAGCCCCGTACCAACGTGACTGTCTCGAACCAGCTAAACCGGCCCAACGTCCTGTCACGTTTGGTGCGGGGTTAGGGCTGGCGGTGCGCGGCCCGCTCACCTCCGTCAGTCGGCAGGACCTGCCGTCCGTTCGTAGTAATTGTTGCGTCCTGGCTCAAGAAGTTCCTGCGCCGCCATCCTTCGCTACCAATTCGGTGTAGCGGTCGCCGCGCTCCCGGTAGTCGCGGAACTGGTCGAAGCTCTCGCAGCCCGGGGACAGTAACACCGCGTCCCCAGGTCGGGCCATCCGCCTGGCCTCCGTGACGGCCCGTTCCAGCGTCCCCACGGCGGACACCGGCAGCCCCGCCAGGGCTTCCTGCAACTGCGGCGCGGTCGCGCCGATGAGCAGCACCCCCTTGACCGGCGACGCCTGCAGCGCCATGCGCATCGACGCAAAATCGGCGGCGGTGGCCTTGGGACGGGCGCCGCCGGCGATCAGGACAAAGGGCCGGTCCATGCTGGCAATCGCCGCCGCGGCGGCGGTCGGATTAGTCGCCAGCGAATCCTCGTAGTAACGCACCCCGCCGGCGTCGGCCACGACGCGAAAACGATACGGCAAACCGCGGAACGCCAACAGCACATCAGCCATCGCTGCCGCCGACGCGCCGGCCAGGGCGGCGCCCAGGCAGGCGGCCAGGGCGTTCTCGACAGCGTGAGCGCCGGGCAGCTGCACCGCGCCGAGCGGAATCATCTGTTGCAGGCGGCCGCGGGTGATTACGATGGCGTCCCCGTTCACCGATGCGCCCTGGCTCACCGCGCGGGTACGGCTGAAGAGATACGGGTGAGAGCAGTCCCCGGCCATCGCCGCTGTGTGCGGGTTGTCGGCGTTCAGCACCGCCAGATCGTTCTTGCCCTGGTATTTGACGATGGTCCGCTTCACCTCGACGTAGGCCTCCATCGTGCCGTGGTCGTCGAGATGGTGGGGCGTGATATTCGTGATCACGCCGATGTGCGGACTGTACGGGAGATCGATCAGTTGCCGGTTGCTGAGCTCCAGCACCAGCCAGTCCTGCGGGGTCATCTCGTCAGCGTAGTGCAGCATCGGGACGTGCGAGCGATCATTCCCGGAGAAGAATGCGCGGGACCCGCTGTGCACCAGCATCTGGTGAATGAGGTGGGCCACCGTGAACTTGCCATTGGTGCCGGTGACGCCGACGATGGGGCACGGGCTCACTTCAAAGAATAGCTGCGTCATCGAGGAGAAGCGTGTTCCGCGTTCTCTCAACCGCCGCAGCGGCGCGTTGACCGGGTACCTGAACCACGACTGCGGGACAACGACCACGTCAGCCCGCTCGATGCCGTTCAGGTAGCGATCGGCCCAGCAGACCTGGATGGGATGGCTCAGCACGCGCCTGGCTGCGGGCTCCCGCTGGTCCGCCGGGAGCCACTGGTGCGTGCGCTCGAATTCGGCGACAAAGTCGTCGGGCCGGTGTACGTCGTGGGCCGTGATACCCGTCACCCCACGACCAACCAGAAAGTCGACGACCGCCGCGCCCTCGGTGCCGGCCAAGCCGACGACGTGGATGTTCTTGCCCCTGAGCTCCTGGATCACGCTGTCTACGCTCATGACATACAGTGATTCGTGATTCGTGATTCGTGATTCGGTGACAACCCGCATCGGGATACCACGGTCATCCCCTCGCTGAGCATCGTTCTAGACGAATCACTAATCACAAATCACTAATCACGCCTTTCATTAGAATACGAGCGTCAACCCGAGCAGCGCCGCAAAGATGCCGATGATCCACATTCGTGTGACGGTCTGCGTCTCCGACCACCCTGCTAGCTCGAAGTGATGATGCAGCGGGCTCATCCGGAAAATCCGCCTGCCCCCGGTGGCTTTAAAGTACACCACCTGCAGCACGACCGAGGCGGCTTCGAGCACGAAGACCAGCCCGATGACGAGGAGCAGCCATTCGGTTTTCGTGACAATGGCCATCCCGGCCAGAACGGCACCCAGCGCGTTGGAGCCAACGTCGCCCATGAACACCGATGCGGGATGCGCATTGAACCAGGCAAATCCGGCGCACGCGCCCGCCACGGCAGCCGCCAGCGCGGCGATCTCGGGTCGCCCCAGCTTCACAGCGACCGCAGCATACGCGCCCGAGGCTATCGCCACAGTACCGGCCGCGAGGCCGTCCAGCCCATCGGTCAGGTTGACAGCATTGGCGAATCCTACGACGTACAGGATGACAAAGATCGCGTACGCCCATCCGAGCTGCACTGCGCCGACACCGGGGAGGATGAGGCCGGTTCCCAGCTCGGGCCGCCGCACCGCATACGCGGCGACTCCGCCGGCCAGGATCACCTGCAGCGCCAGCCGTTCACGCGCCCGCAGGCCAAGGTTCCGTCGACGCCGGATCGCGAGGGCATCATCGAGTCCCCCCACGGCACCGTACGCCACCATCGCCGCGAGCGGCAGCCACAGCCGCCACTCATGTTGTGGGACGGCAATCACCGCAGCAATGGCGGCGGCCGGGATCAGCAGCAGCCCGCCCATCGTTGGAGTGCCGGCCTTCCCGCGGTGCTGGGTCGGCGCCTCCTCGCGAATTCGCTGCGCGACGTGGAAACGGGTGAGAAACGGAATCCCCCACCGGCCCAGCACCAGTGTGAGGACGGCGGCCAGGGCGGCGGCGA
>VBAP01000047.1 GCA_005882335.1 Candidatus Segetimicrobium genomatis | reverse complement strand
CGGTCTCACCCCACCCGGCGATCACTGGATGAATATTCCTTTGAACCATTCCAGACTTTGAGATGCGGGCTGGCGTGTCGTTGCGCCAATACCTGGGCCGCAGTAGACTGAGCGTAACATGCGCACCGTTGTCATCCTGAGCGCCGCCCGCACACCGATCGGCCACTTCCTCGGCGGGCTGGCGTCAATCCCTGCCCCGCGCCTCGGGAGCATCGCCATCGCCGAGGCGCTGCGGCGCGCAGAGGTCCAAAAAGACCAGGTGGATGAGGCGATTGTCGGCAATGTCCTCAGCGCCGGCCTCGGGCAGGCGCCGGCGCGGCAGGCCGCGCTGTATGCCGGGCTCCCCGTCTCCGTTCCGGCGACGACCATCAACAAAATGTGCGGCTCGGGCCTGAAAGCGGCCATGCTGGCGGCCCAGGCCATCGCGGCGGGCGATGCCGACGTCGTCGTGGCTGGCGGGATGGAGAACATGAGCGCGGCGCCCTACCTGCTGCCGCGGGCCCGCACCGGCTACAGGCTGGGCGATGACAAAATCGTCGATACCATCCTGAAGGACGGGCTGCTGGACGCTTATCAGAATCTACACATGGGCAACTGCGCGGAAATCCTGGCACGCGAGTACCGGATCTCTCGCCAGGAACAGGATGATTTCGCCCGCCGGAGCTACTCTCGAGCGCTCGGTGCCATGGACGGGGGCAAGTTTGCCCAGGAGATCGTGCCCGTGGAGATCTCTGGTGCGAAGGGCGCGCCGCAGATCGTCGCAGAAGACGAAGAGCCGCGCCGCGTCGACTTCGACAAGCTCTCCACCCTGCGACCTGCCTTTGAAGAGGGTGGCACCGTGACGGCGGGCAACGCCAGTAGCATCAGCGACGGCGCGGCAGCCGTGGTGCTGGCCGCCGAGGAAGTGGCCCAGCGCCGGGGATGGAAACCCCTGGCCCGGATCGTGGGGCAGGCCGGCGCGGCGATGGCGCCGGAATGGTTCACCATCGCCCCCGCACAGGCCACGAAACGCCTGCTCGAGAAGGTCGGCTGGCGGAAAGAGGACGTGGATCTGTTTGAGATCAATGAAGCATTTTCCGCTGTTGTCCTCGGCGTGTGCCGTGATCTCGGCATCTCCCTCGATCGCGTCAACGTTCACGGCGGAGCGGTCGCGCTGGGCCACCCCATCGGGTGCAGCGGCGCCCGTATCCTGACCACGCTGCTGTACGCCATGCCCCGCTACGAGGCGCGACGCGGCGTGGCCGCCATCTGTCTCGCCGGCGGCGAGGCTGTGGCCGTGGCGGTTGAGCGCCTCTGATCCCGAGCGCGTGTCTGCAGCCGCCCTGTTCACGCTGGCACTGCTGATCGCTGCCGCCGCGGCGTTTGCCGCAGGCCGCTGGCGGCCCGATGCGGTTGCCCTGCTTGCCCTCCTCGCGTTGTTGGTCTCCGGCACCGTCTCCCTGAACACAGGACTCGCCGGATTCGGATCGCCGGCCCTCATCGCCATGGCTGCGGTGTTTGTCCTCAGCGCGGGGCTGGAACGGACCGGCGTGGCGACCAGACTCGGGCGGCGCGTACTTGCGCTGGCCGGCCCCAGCGAACTTCGGCTGACGGTGGCCTTCGTGCTGACCGCCGGGCTGCTCTCCGGCGTGATGAACAGCATCGGCGCCATGGCGGTGTTGCTGCCGGCAGCCATCGCGGCCGCGCGCGAAGCGCGGATCAGTCCTTCACGCCTGCTTCTGCCCCTTGCGCTGGGCACGCGGCTGGGCGGCAACCTCACGCTTATCTCGGGCCCCAGCAACCTCATCGCCAGTGACGCCCTGGTCCAGCACGGCCTGCCGCCGTTTGGGTTCTTCGAGTTCCTTCCCGTGGGCGGAACGTTTCTACTGGCGGGGCTGGCCTTCATCGCGCTCGTCGGACGCAAGTGGCTCCCCGATGCCCCGCTGCACGAAACCCCACGCCCCGAGCATTTGGCAAGCGTGCCTGCCGCACGGCAGCGTACGGAACTGGCCCCGTGGGCGCTGCTCTCGGTGGCCCTGCTGATCGCGGCCAGCACTGCCGGTGTTTCCATTGCCGTGGCGACCCTGCTGGCTGCAGGCCTTGTAGTGATCTCAGGCTGCGTGACAATGGACGAGATTTATCAGGCCGTGGACTGGCGGGCCCTCGTGTTCATGGGAGCCATTCTGCCGTTGGGGATGGCGCTGTCGGACACCGGCGCCGCGGCGAGTCTCAGCGACGCCGTGCTCCGGGCGTTGGGAGCCAGCAAACTCGCCGCGCTGGCGGTGATGCTGGCCATTGCGATCGGGCTGAACCAGGTCATGCCCAGCGTTGCCGCAACCGCTGTGCTGGCCCCGCTTGCCATTCACGCCGCCGGTGTCAGCGCCAACCCCCACGCGTACGTCATGGCGGTGATCGCCGGCACCGGCACGACTTTCACGCCAATAAGCAATCCGGTGAACCTCCTGGTGATGGGGCCGGGCGGATATCAGATGAAGGACTATGTGCGGATCGGCCTGCCCTTGGCAGTCCTGCTAGGGCTCGTCAGCATCCTGTTGATCCCTGTGGTCTGGCCCCTGTAGTCCACTGCTTGCTGTCCCCAGTTCGCCGCCCGCTGTTCGCTGCTCGACCCGGCGCGCCGTCGTGATGAACGCCGTGTGTGCGACCATGCGGTGCGCCGGGCGGACGCTGGCCCCTTCAATGTTCCAGGGACGGACCAGCGTCTCAAACGTTTCTACCATGGCAAACGCGCCCGAGTGCCGCAGCGACTCCACCATCCGGACCGCCTGCGGGACTGTCGGGACGTACGATGCCAGGACGCCGCCCTGCCGCAGCGCCGTGACCGCGTGGGGGACGACCCGCCAGGGCTCTGGAACATCCAGGATGATGCGATCGAGCCCCCCATCGGGAATACTCTCGTAGACGTCGTGCGCGCGCGTCACCAGCTGGTCGCTCGATCCCAGGTAACGACCGATATTCTGCGCGGCCAGCCTACCAAAGTCTTCGCGGACCTCATAGGAGAACACCCTGCCCTCCGGCCCCACCGCACGCAGCAACGTCATCGTCAACGCGCCCGACCCGGTCCCGGCCTCCAGCACTGTCGAGCCCGGATAGATGTCCGCGGCGAGGAGGATGGCGCTAAGGTCTTTTGGGTAAATGATTTGGGCCCCGCGAGGCATCGCCAGAACAAACTCGGCCAGGGTGGCACGGACCATCAGAAACGTCTCCCCGCGGGTTGTGCCGACGGGCCGCCCCTCCAGCGTCCCAATGAGGTCATCGTGTGGCAGCTTTCCCCCGCGCAGATCCGAAACGGTACCGGCGCGCAGGACGATCAAGTAGCGGCGATCCTTCCGATCAATCAGGAGAACGGGTTCGCCATCTTGGAGCGGGCCGCTTCGCATGCGCTCAGGTTTTCACGCCGCGCGGATTGACGTGCTCCCGCACCCAGCGCACGATGACGTCCAGCGATGTGCCTGGCGGGAAGATCTCGCTGACGCCGCTGGACTTAAGGGCGGAGATATCTTCCTCCGGAATGATCCCACCGGCGAAGACCACGATCTCGCCGCCGCGCTTCTGGCGCAGCAGGTCCATCAGGCGAGGCAGCAGCGTCATGTGGGCGCCCGAGAGGATGGACAGCCCGACGGCATCAGCATCTTCCTGAATCGCCGCACTCGCAATCATCTCGGGGGTCTGGTGCAGCCCAGTGTAGATGACTTCGAACCCCGCGTCGCGCAGGGCGCGCGCCACGACCTTTGCTCCTCGGTCGTGACCGTCCAGCCCGGGCTTGGCGATAATGATGCGGATCTTCCCATTCGTCATCGATATCATCTTACTACGGTGCCAAGGAGCCAGGGGACCAAGGGACCAAGGGACCAGGGGACCAAGGGACCAGGGGACCAAGGGACCAGGGGACCAAGGGACCATGCAGACCAGAACTCCCCGTTTGCCTGGTTCCCTGGTGCCCTGGTACCCTGGTCTCTGGTCGCGCAATTCAGATAATTGCCGGTTCCTTATACTCGCCGTACACGGTCCTAAAGACGTCGCAGATCTCTCCGACGGTCGCCGAAGCTCTGACGCAGTCTACCACCCGGTCCATGGTATTTTCTCCCCGCTCCCCGGCGCGTTGCAGGGCGTCCAGGGCGCGGCGGGCCTGCCGGCTGTCCCGTTCCTTCCGAACGCGCTGCAGGCGTTCAACCTGCCGGCGTTCGACGTGGGGGTCGATGCGCAGAATCTGGATCGGCTGGGCGTGGGGCCCGGCAAACTCATTGATGCCGACAACGATCTTCTCTCTGCGCTCCAGCTGCTGCTGGTAGCGGTAACTGGCGTCGGCGATCTCCCGCTGCGGATACCCAAGTTCAACGGCTCGCACCATGCCGCCCAGGTCGTCGATCTTCCGGATGTAGGCCTCGGCTTCCGCCTCCACACGGTTGGTCAAGGCCTCGACGAAATATGACCCGCCGAGCGGATCGACGGTGTTGGTCGCGCCGCTCTCATAGGCGATGATCTGCTGCGTGCGCAGCGCGATCATGACCGCCTCTTCCGTCGGCAACGCGTACGTCTCGTCCATGGAGTTGGTGTGCAGTGATTGCGTCCCGCCCAACACGGCGGCCAGGGCCTGCAGGGTCACACGGACGATGTTGTTCTGCGGCTGCTGCGCGGTGAGTGACACGCCGGCGGTCTGAGTGTGGAAGCGGAGCCACCATGATCGCGGCGACTCCGCGCGGAACCGCTCCCGCATGATCCGGGCCCACAGCCGCCGTGCTGCCCGGAACTTGGCAATCTCTTCGAAGAGGTCGTTGTGGCAGTCAAAGAAAAACGACAGCCGCGGCGCAAACTGGTCGACAGCCAGGCCGGCGTCCAACCCGGCCTGCACGTAGGCGATGCCGTCGGCGAGGGTGAACGCCAGTTCCTGCACCGCGGTCGCCCCGGCTTCCCGAATATGGTAGCCGCTGATGCTGATGGTGTTCCAACGCGGCAGCTCACGCGTCCCGAAGGCCAGCATGTCCTGGATCAACCGCATGCTCGGCCGCGGCGGGACGATCCATTCTTTTTGGGCGATGAACTCCTTCAGCATATCCGTCTGGGTCGTCCCGCCCAGTTGATCGCGCCGGTACCCGGCACGTTCCGCGGCCACCAAGTACATCGCCAACAAGACGTTGGCGGGCGCGTTGATCGTCATCGAGGTGGTGATACGATCCAGCGGCAGGCCGCGGAACAGGATTTCCATGTCCTCCAGCGTATCGACCGCCACGCCCTCCCGGCCCACCTCCCCCTGCGCCCGTGCGTGGTCGGAGTCGTAGCCCATCAACGTAGGCATGTCAAACGCCACCGACAGCCCCGTCTGCCCATGCTCCAAAAGATAATGGAAGCGCCGGTTGCTGTCCTCCGGCGACCCAAAGCCGGCGAACTGCCGCATCGTCCACAGCCGCCCTCGATACATTGTCGGATGGATGCCGCGCGTAAACGGATACTCGCCGGGCAATCCCAGATCGCGGGCCGGATCGTACGCCGGCAGGTCGTCAGGGGCATACAGGCGCGCGATCTCCATATCCGAGAGCGTGGAAAATCGCGGAGCGCGTTCGGGCTGCTGCTCCAGACTGCCCCGCAGCGTCGTCGCCTCCCACTGCCGGCGGGCCTGACGCAGCTCTTCAAGCTGCTTGGGATCGATCACCATGCGTCAGTGTTGGCTCTTCGCCTTCCGCACTGCCTCTGCTAGCTTCGGGATGATCTCGAACAGATCCCCCACGACCCCCAGGTCGGCAACCTGGAACATCGGGGCGTTGGGATCTTTGTTGATCGCGACGATGTACTTGGAGCCCGACATGCCGGCCAGATGCTGCGGAGCCCCCGAGATGCCGCAGGCGAGGTACACCTGGGGGCTGACCGTCTTCCCGGTCTGGCCAATCTCATAGTCGTGCGGAACCCATCCCGAGTCCACGGGGGGACGGGACGATCCGACTGCCGCCCCTAGCGCGCGCGCCAAGTCGTCCAGGATCGCGAAATTTTCCGGCCCCTTCATCCCCCGGCCACCGGAGATGATGACGTTGGCTTCAATCAGCGGGATCGTTTCCCGGTGGACGCTCTTGACCTCACGGACCGAGGTCCGGATCGCCTTTCCATCGAGGTGCACCGGCCGCCGGCGAACCTCAGGCCGCCGGGGGGAATCCGCATCCGGCAGCGGATACATCGCGGGCAGCACCACGGCGATGCACGGACCGCCGCCGGTGACCCGCACCGTTCCGATCGCTTTTCGCGTGTACATCGGGCGGGTGGCCAGCACCTTGCCGTCGCGCCAGGCCAGTGTGGCGCAGTCGGTCACAATCCCCGCGCCCAGCCGCGCCGCGACGCGGGGCGCCAGGTCGCGTCCTTGCGCTGTGGACCCGACCAAGACAATCGCCGGAGACTCCGCCCGCACTGCGTCGGCCAGCACCGCAGCATAACCATCGGTCGTGTAAGTGTCCAGCAGCGGATGTTCAGCAGCGTAGATGATGTCTGCTCCCCGCGACCCGACGGCGGCGATAACCTGGTCGATCTTGGAACCCGGCACGAACGCGACGATGTTGCCGCCCAGCTCGGTGGATAGGGAACGCGCACAGCTCAGCAACTCCAAACTGACCTTCTTCGGCGCTGCCTCTGCATGCTCGATGTAGACCCAGATATCGGCGCCCATGGTCAGAGCACTTTCGCCTCGTCCACTAGGAATGCCAGGATCGCGGCCACCGCCTGTTCTGTATCGCCCTCCACCATCCGGCCGGCTTTTCGCGCCGGCGGCGGAGAGAGACGCACCAGTGCCGTCCTGGCTGCGGCGGCCCCCACCTCAGCCGCGGCGAGGCCCAGATTCTCCAGCGTCAAGGTTTTGATCTCTTTCCGCTTGGCCTTCATGATGCCCGGAAGCGACGGATAGCGCGGTTCGTTGAGACTGCGTTCCACGGTCAGCAATGCGGGAAACGGCACCGCCAGGACTTCCACGCCGCCTTCTACCTCGCGGTGCACGACGGCGCCCGTGCCGGCGGCGTCCACCTCCAGGTGCGCGACGGCGGTCGCCTGCGGCAGGCCCAGATACTCGGCGAGCGCGGCACCCACGGTGGTCGCGTTGTCGTCGGTGCTGAGCTTCCCGCAGATCACGGCATCGTGCGGCAGTGTCTTGATTACGGCCGCCAGCACGCGGGCGACGCCGAGGTGATCGGCGCCGTTCAGAGCAGGGTCGCTGACCAGAACCGCGTCATCGGCCCCCATCGCCAGCCCGGTCCGCAACGCCTCCTTCGCCCGCTCGGGACCGACGCTGACCAGGGTCACCGTACCGCCGAACTGCTCCCGCAACCGCAGGCCGGCCTCGGTCGCATGCTCATCGTAGTAGTTCATCACCAGGGTCACACCCGTCTCGTCGATCCCGCTACCATCCGGGGTGATCCGAATTGGGGCTTCTGTGTCCGGAACTTGCTTAACACAGACGATGATGTTCACGCCGGCACCTCATGGGTGACTGGTGATTGGTGACTGGTCAACCCCTTGCGAGACACTGTTGGTACCAGTCACCAGTCACTAGTCACCAGTCACTAGTCACTTTTGTCATCTGCAGAATACTGCGTGCGATCACGAGCCGTTGGACCTCCGAAGTCCCCTCATAGATCTCGGTGATCTTTGCATCACGGAAGTAGCGCTCCACCGGGTAGTCCTGGATGTAGCCATACCCCCCAAAGATCTGCACGGCCTTGTGAGTGGCCCACATCGCTGTTTCCGAGGCGAACAGTTTCGCCATGGACGCTTCTCTTGTGTACCGTGTCCCCTGCTGTCGAAGGTACGCGGCCCGAAGCATCAGCAGGCGCGCCGCATCGGTGCGCGTGGCCATATCTGCGAGCATCCATTGGATGGCCTGGAACTCCCCGATGGACCGGCCGAACTGCTGCCGGCTCGCGGCATAGGCCGTGGCCTCTTCCAGGGCCGCCCGCGCGATGCCCACCGCCTGCGCGGCAATCCCCAGCCGCCCGCCGTCAAGGGTGCTGAGCGCGATCTTCCCGCCGGTCCCGGGCTCGCCCAGCAGGTTGGATGCGGGCACGCGGCAGTCGTCCAGCACGATCTCAGCCGTGGAGGAACACTTGATGCCTAGTTTCTTTTGAGATCCCGCGCGCGCCGGGCTCAGGTCCGGTGCGCGCGTATACGATGCAGACGTCTGCCTCGACGCCGTTGGTCACAAATACCTTCGTCCCCCGCAGGCTCCACTCGCCGCCGTCACGCCGCGCACTCGCCTGCAGTGACATGGCGTCCGAACCATGGGCGGGCTCTGTCAGACAGTAGCAACCCAGCGACGCGCCGGAGCATAGCCGGGGCAAGTAGCGCCGCTTTTGTTCTTCTGTGCCAAAGTACACGATCGGGTCGCAGACCAGGGAGTTGTTGACCGTAATAATCGTCTGCACTCCGGCCGACGCTCGTGCCAGTTCTTCGTGCACCAGGACGTAGCCGACGGCGTCCACGCCGGCGCCACCATACCGTTCAGGAACTATCATGCCCATCAAGCCGAGCGCGGCCGCCTTCTGGATGATCTCCGCCGGAAAGGTCGGGGAGTGGTCCAGCGCCGCGGCGCGCGGGAGGATCTCTTTCGTCGCGAACTCCCGCACCGTGGCCTGGATCATCCGGTGTTCGTCCGTCAGCTGAAAGTCCATCCTGACTTCAATCTACTCAATCTGCGCAATCTACACAATCCTCCCGATCTGCCTGCGAAACCCCCTCGGCTGAACAGTGCTCAAATCACGCTGGGTCCTGGCCTGGGATTGCGAAGATTGAGTAGATTGGGTAGATTGTGTAGATTGGATAGTATGAGTGATCGCGTAGCCGTGGTGGGCGTCGGCGCGGTCCCGCCGCGCCCCCTCTCCGTCGACCGTTCCTACCGCGAATTGGGATTCGAATCCGCCACACGTGCGTACGGCGACGCCGGCGTGACTCATCAGGACATCGAAAGCTTTATCAGCGTCTGCGAAGATTTCCACGAGGGCACGAGCATCACCGACGAGTACACACCAGACCAGCTCGGGGCCGTGCTGCGACCGGTTCACACGATCGCTGGCGACGGCCTGCAAGGTGTTGCCGCCGCGGTCATGCTCATCCGCACCGGGATCGCCGATCTGGTCGCAGTCGAAGCGCATTGCAAGACCTCAAACATCCTCACCCACGAACAGGTCCTGGCGATGGCGCTGGATCCCACGTACGAACGTGCTCTGCGCGTCACCCCGCACTTCGTGGCCGGAATGGAGATGCGGCGATACCTGCATGAGACCGGCTCGCCAGAAGACGCCGTGGCGATGGTCGTGGTCAAGAACCGGCGTCACGCGCTTGGCAACCCGGTGGCCGCGTACGGCGGGATCCTCTCCCCCGACGACGTCCTGGCCTCGGCCACGGTCTGCGAACCCCTGCGGGAGCTCGAGATCAGCCCGAACTCTGACGGTGCGGTCGTTCTCGTCCTGGCGTCAGAAGAGGCAGCGCGCCGGACGCCTAAACCGGTGTGGATCCGCGGGGTGGGATGGGCGTCGGGCAGTCCCTGGCTCGCCGGACGGTCATGGGGCCAGGCGTCCTACGCCGGCGTGGCGGCAGAGATGGCGTATCGGATGGCGGGCATCACTCAGCCAGACCGGGAGATTCGGTTCGCCGAGATCGATGACACGTACGCCTATAAAGAACTGCAGCACCTCGAAGCAGCACAACTGGCGCCGCGCGCAGATGTGACCCGGATGGTCATGGAAGGAGACACGAGGCGGGACGGCCGGCTGCCGGTGAATCCTTCCGGCGGAAGCCTCGGCATGGGCTATTGCTTCGATGCGACCGCGCTCTACCGGACGGCAGAAGCCGTGCGTCAAATTCGGGGCGAAGCCGGCCGCGCGCAGGTCGCACAGGCGACGACAGGTCTGGTCGTCTCGTGGAGGGGAATTCCGACACAGAGCGGGGGCGCGCTGGTGCTGAGTGCAGACTAAACTACGGGACCATGGAACCATGAGACCAAGGGACCATGCGAGCACGCCTCCCCGTCTGCTTGGTCGCACGGTACCAGGGTCCCTTGGGCCCGCAGTGGAGCAGCCATCATGAAGCGGAAGCCGACTCGTCGGGTCGCCGTCATCGGCGCCGGTCTGAGCCTGTTCATGCGCCGGGCGTTGGACACCGGCAAGGAACTCGCGTACTATGCCGCGTCACAGGCGCTCCAGACCGCCGGCATAAGGCTCAAAGACATCCAGGCGGTGGTCATGGCCACCGCTCCGGACGCATTCGACGGCGTGCACATGAAAGGCGAGTGGCTGCTGGACGGAGCCGGCGGCGTCGGCAAGCCGTACCTCCGCGCCTACGTGGGCGGCGGGTCGGGCGTGTTCAGCATCATCAGCGGTTGGATGATGGTGGCCTCGGGCGTGTTCGATCTGGTGCTGGTCGTCGCCGAAGAGAAGATGAGCAGCTGCCAGCCCCATCCGCAGGGCGCGTTCCTGACCATCTTCGACCACATCATCGAACGGCCGCTGGGTCCCAATCTGCTGTGGATCTTCTCGCTGGAACAGCAACGATACATGGCCGCGTACGGCATCCGCAACGAAGACATCGCTCTGGTGTCGGTCAAAAACAAGCACAACGCGCTGGCCCATCCGGCGGCCCAGGTCGCAGCGCAGCTCACCGTCAAAGACATCCTCGACTCCGACGTGGTGGCCTGGCCGGTACACCGGCTGATGGTGAGTCCCATCTCCGACGGCGCCGCGGCGGTCGTGTTGGCATCCGAACAGGTCGCGCGGCGTCTCTCTGATCGACCGATCTGGATTCAGGGCGTGGGGTGGTGTCTCGATACCTCATATTGGGGGAACCGCGACTTGGCGTACCCACGCTATGTGGAAAAGGCTGCGTGGATGGCCTACGAGATGGCCGGGGTCACCGAACCACGAAAGCAGATCCATGTGGCCGAGCCATACGACCCCTTCGCCTACAAGGAGCTGCACCACCTGGAGGGCCTGCAACTCGCCGATAGAGGCCAGGCGCCGGAAGATCTGGCGCGCGGTCGATTCGATCGCACCGGGGAGCTCCCCAGCTGCCCCTCTGGAGGATTGATGGGGGTGGGCAATCCGATCGCCGCCGCCGGGTTGATGAAGGTCTGCGAGTTATTCTGGCAGCTGCGCCGGGAGGCCGGCGCCCGGCAGGTCCCCGGGAATCCGGAACGGGGTGTTGCGCAGGCTTGGGGTGATCTGATGCAAATCGGGACCGTCGCCGTACTCGGAGTCCGCTGATGGCGAGAACTCGAGCCAAGCCCGCGATCGCGCGGGCGCAGGCGCCTCCATATGTCCCGCTGCGGGGCCATCCGCTCAACGAAGAAGAGTTCCGCGGGCAAGTGGGCTCGACTGCGTGGGCACCAAGATTGGAGTATGCGTGGGACGCAGGGGTCGCCATCAGCCGATTTCTGGACGGGCTGCGGCAAGGCAAGATCTACGGCGTACGCTGCCGGCGATGCGGTCGCACCGTCACCCCACCCCGCGCGTTCTGTGAACTCGACTTCAAACCGATGGATGAATGGGTCGAGCTGCTCGACACCGGCACGATCAACACCTTCTCCATCTGCTACGTGACCTGGGACATGAAGCCGCTGCGTGTCCCGCAGATTCCGGCGGTGATTGAGATCGATGGCACCAGCCCGCGGGTCGGATTCCTCCATCTTGTGGGCGGCGTACGCGGCCGTACGGTCACTGAGATCCGGCGGCAGGTGCGCGCGGGGTTGCCGGTGCGCGCGGTGTGGAAGCCTCCGGCGAAGCGGGAGGGCGCGATTACGGACATTCTCTATTTTGAACCCGTTAGAAAGAGGACCAAGAAGTAACCAGTAGCCAGTCACCAGTAACCAGTCACCAGTACCCAGAGAGTTGTGTCGGAAGCGGAGGTCCTAAACGTGTTCAAAGGGCTCACCAACGTCGCCGCGGCCAGGGTCTGGCACGGAACGATGCCGGTCCAGTACCTCTATACGGCCGGCGTCGCAGGGGAACGTTTTTTCCAGACACTGCGTCGGAAGGGCGTCTTCGCCGTGACCACGTGCGCGGAGTGTCAGGTGACCTACCTTCCCCCTCGCCTCTACTGTGAGCGTTGCTTTGCGGATCTGTCTGAGGCGTGGGCGGAGGTGGCACCGAGCGGACGCGTACATACATACACGGTCGTGCACGAGGACCAGGACGGCCGCCCGCTCGACCCGCCGCAGGTCGTCGCATTCGTCCGCATCGATGGGACCAGTGGCGGGCTGATTGGACGGCTGCTGCACCTCCGTCCCCAGGACGTACAGGTGGAGATGCCGGTCGATGCCGTGCTCGCGCCGCCGCGCCGGCGCCGGGGCAGCATGGACGACATCGCCGGCTTCGCCCCTCGCCGGGTCCTCCCGCGTCGCCCCACCCCCTAGCCTCGATGCTGCAGTGGGCCGCCGCGCTGTTGATGACGGTCCTCGTGGCGGCGGTCGTGGTTCGCCAGGGCTTCGTGCGTTTTCGCCGTCGGGTGCTGGCGTACCTGACCCAGACGGCTGACGTTCAATGGGTGCGCAATACGGCCGCAGGTATGGCGTGTGCCGTCCTCGGCTACAACCTGGAAATCGACCTTCTTAGTACGTATGCCGTCCGGTGGCGGCGACGCCTCAGTGAAGCGGCGCTGTTTGAGGAGTTGGCCGCAGCGCTGCGGCAGCAGGTTCCTCCCGTCGTCCCGCCGCCGTTTCCCCTCGTTCGGGACCGAGTCATCCCGTTGTTGAAGCGGACCGCAGCCCTGCCCCCACTGATGGGGTACGTCCACGAGAACCGCATTGTCCGCCGCACGCTCGACGATCAGATCAGCATTGTCTACGTCATCGAAGGACACCACCGGATGACGCTCGTGACCGAGGCGATGCCGGAGGCGTGGCAGATCACGCCGGATGAGTTGCAGCGGCTGGCGGTGGGCAATTTGCGGGCGCGCACCCGCCACATCTTGGATGAGATCGGGGGACCGCGCGCCGAATATGTGTCGCTGGATGGGTTCGACGCGGCAAGGCTGCTGGTGGCAGATCTAATGGTCCCCGCCGGTGTCGTCGACCCACTGCTGGCGATTCCTCACGAGCACGCCTGCCTGATTGCGCCCACGACGGAAGCCGATCAGCTCGCGGCCAAAGCGGAAGAACTATTCAGGTCAGCGAGATCGCCATTGACACCGCGGCTCTACCGGTTCACGCGGGACGGGCTGCTCAGAGCAGAGGTAGAACCAGACTGAGGAGAACGCAGCTAACCCTCCTTGGTGTACTCATAGAAGCCTCGCCCACTCTTCCGCCCATGCAGACCCGCCAGCACCATTTGCTTCATCAGCGGCGGCGCAGCATACCGCGGATCCTTGAACTCCTGAAACATCGCCTCCGCAATGTAGTAGGTCGTATCGATGCCGACGTAGTCGAGCAGCGTGAGCGGCCCCATCGGATGCGCGAGCCCCAGCTGCACCGCGGCGTCGATGTCTTCCTTGGTGGCGACTCCCTTCTCCAGCGCCCGCACGGCGTCGAGCAGATACGGAACCAGCAGGAAGTTGACGATGAACCCCGGGCTGTCCTTGCACACCACCACCGTCTTGCCCAGCGACTCCGCGAAGCGCCGGCCGGCGGTCATCGTCGGGTCTACCGTCTGGAGGCCGCGCACGAGCTCGACGAGTTTCATCACCGGGACCGGATTGAAGAAGTGCATCCCCAGGAATCGATCCCGGCGCGAGGTCACCGATGCCATCTCCGTGATGGACAGCGATGAGGTGTTGCTGGCAAAGATCGTCGAAGGCGGGCAGCGGCGGTCGAGTTCCCGGAACACCTCTTGCTTCAGGGGCATATTCTCAACCACGGCTTCGATGATGAGATCGACCTCGGCCAGATCGTCCAGACGGGTGGTCCCGGTAATGCGGGCGCGGGCCGCCCGCGCCTCATCACTCGCAAGTTTGCCGCGCTGTACGCCGCGTTGCATGGACTGCTCGACCCGTGCCAGCCCCTTCGCCAGCAACTCCTCGCTGACTTCCCGTACGACGACGGCATATCCGCTCCGCGCGCAGGCCTCCGCTATCCCGGACCCCATCAAACCGCAGCCCACGACACCAACACGCGTGATTCCCATTGTGCAGTTTCCTCCATGGGAGCAAAACAGTTGAGACTGGGGTGAATGGTGAATAGTGAATAGCAACTACCGCCGTCCGGTCCCTTAAACTATTTCACTATTCACTATTCACTATTTCCACCCGCGTCCTATCAAGTTCTGCCTGGTCCAGAGTCACGACCTGGTCGAACCCCTCGTTTGGCACCGCGCGGAGGGCTTGCTGAAAGCGTTCCCACTGCCGGTGAATCACCGGCCGCCCGACCCGGCGGTCGCGGCGTTCGTCCCACACCAGGCACGTCGCCTCCGGCACGTCAAGCAGGAGGGCGATGACCGGCACCTCGCACCGCCGGGCGATCTGACGCAGCATCCTTCGCGCCTCTGGCAGCAGCGCGGTGCTGTCCGCCACAGTGAGCCGGCGGTGACGCAACCGCATCTCGATGATGGCGTGGAAGAGCTCGAAGGCGTCTCGTGAGACGCGAATGTTGGCTTCGTCGTCGGCGATCATGGCGCGGCAGCGATCGGAAGAGACGATCGCCGTGTCCCGAAAGTGGCGCCGGGCAAACGTCGTCTTCCCGCTCCCCGCCGGTCCGCAGAGCACGACCAGGGACGGGTCCGGGACACGCACGACCATCTCAGGTGATCACGCCATGGATCAGCGGGCGTGATGCCGGAGCCCGCGCGGCGATGCGGTACGCCGCCTGGATTCGCCGCCCAGCCTCCGCCGCCCGCGCGCGGTCCGGAGCGTGGACGTCGGCCAGTGGCTCGCCATCCCGCACGGGATCGCCGACTTTTCGCACCAGCACGACGCCGACCGCGGGATCGACGCGATCGTCCTTCGTGGCCCGGCCGGCACCCAACCCCATCGCCGCCAGCCCTAGCGCCTGCGCATCGACCGCCGCGACAACCCCTGACGACGGCGCCTCCACGGCGATACGAACAGGCGCGGCGGGCAGCCGGCGGGAGTCGTCGACGACCCGGCGGTCACCACCTTGCGCGTCGACCAACTGCGCGAATTTTGCCAGGGCGCTGCCGTCGTCCAGTATCTTCATCAGTAAGTCTTTCCCTTCGCCCGCGGAGCGCGCCACACCGGCGAGGGTCACCATCTGCGCGCCGAGCTCCAAGCACAGCTCCCGCAGATCCATCGGGCCGTCGCCCCGCAGCGTCTCAATGGCTTCGGCCACCTCCAGCGCGTTGCCCACGGCGCGGCCCAACGGTTGGTCCATGTCGGTGATCAGCGCGATGGTGCGCCGGCCCACCTGCGCGCCGATTCCGACCATCGCCTGAGCCAGCTCCCGCGCTCCGTCCAGGGTCTTCATGAAGGCCCCGCTCCCGGTCTTCACGTCCAGCACGATGGCGTCGCTGCCACCGGCGATCTTCTTGCTCATCACACTGCTGGCGATGAGGGGGAGGCTGTCCACGGTGGCGGTCACGTCGCGCAGCGAGTAAAGTTTCCTGTCGGCCGGCACCAGCTCGTTCGTCGCCGCCACGATGGCACAGCCGACGCGGTTCACCTGGTCGATGAATGCCCGCGTGTCCAACTGGGTCCGGAAGCCCGGAATCGACTCCAGCTTGTCGATCGTTCCCCCGGTATGCCCCAACCCCCGACCCGACATCTTCGCCACCGGCGCGCCTGCCGCAGCGACGAGCGGGATGAGCACCAGAGAAGTCTTGTCCCCCACCCCGCCGGTGCTGTGCTTGTCCACCTTGGTGCCGCGGATGGCGCCGAGGTCCAGCGTCTCCCCCGACCGGACCATGGCCAGGGTGAAATCCGCCGTCTCCCGGGGCGACATCCCCCGGAAGTAGACTGCCATCAGGAACGCGCTCATCTGGTAATCAGGGATCTCGCCGGCGACGTACCCGGCCAGGATTGCGGAGATCTCGCCGGCGGTCAGTTCCCCGCCGTCGCGCTTTTTCTGGATGAGCTCATAGGCGCGCATCTCACAGATCTCGCGCCGTTACCGCGTCCAAATCGCCCTCACCAGCATGCCGCCGATCACCCCGATGGTCGAACTCGTCAAGGTCCCGATGAGGTAGTACTCAGCAAACCTGGGTATGGACTCCATCTCCTTGTATCGTGCCACCGACTTCGCGGCCAGCACGAAACCAACCGCGCCAAACTGATTCACCGCAACCAGGGAGGTGATCAGCAGGCGCTCGATGATCCCGATGTACGCTCCCGCTTTGAGCAGGCCGGGGCGGTCGGCATCCGCGAGCGCGGAGAACGACTGCACCACGAGCCTCACGGCGATCGATCCGCCGAGCACACACGCGATGTACACACTGGTGAGCGCAAGGTACCGCGAATCGGCCAACGGCAGGCGCAGCGCGCTGATCAGCGTATCCCCGGGAATATAGCCAAACGCTGCGGCAAGAACGACGATCGACACGGCGTGGAGGAACTGGTCAGAGAGGAACGTGGCCAGCGGCCGTAAGCCATCCGTCCACCGCCGATCAGCTGCAATCTTGGCGCTATCGATGATGAGGTGCGCAGCGGCCAGGATCAGAACGAGGAACGCATAACGGCGTGACCATGATTCCACGCCGATGAACAGGGACGCCGCAAATACGACGCCGGTGTGCACAAGCAGGCCCCAGAAGCTCCTCTTCTTCCACGCGACCAGGGACCCCGGTTGGAGTACGAAATCGGCCACCAGACTCGCCAGGATGAGCCGTGCCACCATAGAGCGTCCCCCTCGTGAGCCGGGGCCCCACCGGCTACTTCCATGCCTGTCGTACGCGCTCCGCCAGTCACCCCGGAAGGTCTGACGGAGGGATAGTCACCCCAAAAGGTATGACAGAAGGTTTGTCAGCCCTATAGGGGTGACGGCTAGGGGCGGGCTCCCGCCGCGCCGCGAGACTCCGCCGCGGGTCCCTTTCCCAATGACTCGCCCAGCGACGCGAAGATCTCCGGCAGATGCGATTCCACTGTCAGCACCCGGCTCCAGAGCGTGTTCCGAAGTGACTTGCTCACGGACTGTTTCGAGATTCCCAGTCGTGCCGCGACCTTCTCCACCTTCCCCAGTTCCTTGTACAGATTAAACCTCTCCCATTGCGGTTTCGTCCATCCAGCTTCAACCCCGCCCAACAGCGTATACACGGCGTTGAGAACACCATCGGCGAAGCCATCGCGGGTTCGAACCACGACCTCCAACCCTTCTTTCTTTGCCGTCCCAATGGCACCGCGCGCGTTGATAAACGCAGGACCATCCATTTCGGTCACGCGTTGACTGACCTTTGTGGCGATCTGCCCGATCCCGATGCCCACACTGATCTCACTGGGATGAAAGGTGGCGTGGATACTGCTCACCACGCGGGGCGCCTGTTCCAGATCATGCAGCAACCCCTGGATTTCGTCTCCCAGCGTCACCATAAACGGCGCAGCCAGGCTGTGCTTGAACCGCGCATTGAGGGATCGCACCAGCCGGCCGAGCTTGTCCTGAGCATCGGCGCGATTTCCAAGCCGTCTCGATTCCACGAGGTCCGCGGTGACGGTCGCATAGAGTGACGCGCGTCCGTTTTTCCGGTCTGGGGCGAGGTCACGCATCACGTCATCTCCTTCACAATCCGTTTCACTAGTCGAATGAACTTCGGCTCGAGCTCCCGGGCGGCCGCGATCACATCCTCGTGAGTGACCGTCTTGACCTGCTCCCCGGTGGCCATGTCGGTGATCGCGGTGATGCCCAGCACCCGCATGGCCATGTGCCGGGCGGCAATCACCTCGGGCACGGTCGACATCCCCACCGCGTCGGCGCCCCACACCCGCAGCATGCGGAGTTCGGCCGGCGTCTCGTAGCTGGGACCGTGCACCCCAGCATACACACCCTTGCGGATGGGAATGCCTTCGGCCAGGGCGGCGCGTTCCGCCAGCGCGATCAGCTCGGGCTCGTACGCCTGGGACATATCCGGGAACCGCGGGCCCAGGTCGGGATCATTGGGACCCATCAGCGGATTGCTGCCCATGAAGTTGATGTGGTCGGCAATAATCATCAGATCCCCGCTGGACCACAGCCGGTTGATCCCGCCGGCCGCATTGCTGACCAGGAGCACCGGTGCTCCCAAGGCCCGCATGACCCGCACGGGAAAGACCACGTCGGCCAGGGAGTAGCCTTCGTAAAAGTGCGCCCGGCCCTGCATCGCCGCGACGGCTTTGCCTTCCAGCCGGCCGACGATGAGATTCCCGGCATGCCCTTCCACCGTGGACCGCGGGAAACCGGGAATCTCGCCATAGGGGATGACAGCGTCGGCGCTGACTTCGCTGGCCAGCGCCCCCAGCCCAGATCCGAGAATGATGGCGACCTGCGGCGTGAGCGATGTGCGTCGTCGCACTACTGACACAGCTCGATCGATTTGCTGCTTCAACTCCACGGACATCACCCGTCCAGCGAACTGCGTCTACAATGTCTACCACGTCTTCAAAGTCTACCAGGTCTACCCGCCCTCTCCGGAATCCCGGCAGGTAGACATAGTAGACATGGTAGACCTGGAAGACCTGGTAGACGTCATTTCATGATTAAAGGGAGCATACTCGTCCCCGGCCCTTGCCAGAGAACGTCAAGCGCTTCTGCGACCGTCGCGCCGACGTCGGCAAACGTGGGGCGCACGCCCAGGTCCACGCCGCTCCGCACCGCGGGACCGGCGAACAGCGCCGGGACATACTCACGGGAGTGGTCGGTGCTGCCCGTGGTGGGGTCATTGCCGTGGTCGGCCGTAATCACCAGCAGGTCATCCGGGCGCAGCCGGTCCCTCACCTGCGGAAGCGCTGCGTCGATGGCCTCCAGGTCGTGCGCATAGCCTGCCGGATCGTTGCGGTGTCCATACTTGGAATCCAGATCTACCAGGTTCGTAAAGATGATCCCCCGCGCCACCACCGCCATCGCCGCCGCCGTTTGCGCCACACCATCCAGGTCATCGTGCGTGTGCACGCCGCGGGTCACCCCGCGACCCGCAAAGAGATCGGGGATCTTGCCGATCCCCACCACCTCCAGCCCCTGCGCGGTCGCCGCGTCCAGCACCGTGCGGGCAGTCGGCGGCAACGAGAAATCCCGCCGGCGGTCGGTGCGCGTGTACGCACCAGGGGACCCCACGAACGGTCGGGCGATGACGCGGCTGACGGCATGCGGTCCGGTCAGCAGCCGCCGCGCCGCAAGACAGATCTCGTACAATCGCTGGGGTGGAATCACGTCCTCGTGCGCCGCCACCTGGAACACGCTGTCGGCGGACGTGTAGACGATGGGGTACCCGGTCCGTTGGTGCTGGGGGCCTAGCCGCGCAATGATCTCCGTCCCCGAGGCCACTTCGTTGCCTAACGTCCTGGTGCCGATCGCACGTTCAAATGCGGCGATCAGATCGGGCGGGAAGGCATGAGGATAGGTGGGAAACGGACGATCCACGATCACGCCCATCAGTTCCCAGTGTCCGGTGGTCGAGTCCTTTCCCGCCGACCGCTCCGCCAGCCTCCCAAACGCCCCCTGCGGGGCCGGAAGCGGCCGGACTCCCTCGATGGCTGCGATCCGGCCCAGGCCGAGCGCTTCAAGACGCGGTACCCGGAACCCGCCCATGGCGTGGGCCGCGTGAGGCAGCGTACTGCTCCCCACGTCCCCGTACCGCTCGGCATCAGGAAGCTCGCCGACTCCAGCGCTGTCCAGCACGAGAATCACGACACGGTTGATCCGGGACACGAAGATGAGTTTACCTCAGGAAGAGGACATCCCCTTGCTTAGTAAAACGCAGATCGCAGATTGCAGAACGCAGACTGCCGACCAGCGGAGACGTCTATGTGGCTTGGGGCTTTCTGCGTTCTGCTGTCTGCGTTCTGCGTTCTGCCGGCCGTGTCTTGCGCGCTGGTCCCAAGGGAATCCGCATCCCGTCGCGGGGATGACTCTGCCGGTACACCTCACGTAGTCGCTCGCGCGTAACGTGAGTGTACACCTGGGTCGTACTGATGCTGGCATGGCCCAGCATCTCCTGCACCGCGCGTAGATCGGCTCCCCGCTCCAACAGATGGGTGGCGAAGGAGTGGCGCAGGACGTGCGGGGTCAGTGGCCTGCTGATCCCGGACCGCCGGGCGTACCGGCGGATGAGTTTCCAGCATCCTTGCCGGGTCATCGGGCCGCCCAGACGGCTGACAAACAGCGCCTGCGTAGGATGGGCGCGGACCTGCCGTGGGCGGACCTGTGACAGATAGGCTCGCAGCGCCTGCACCGCCTGGGTGCCGACCGGCACGACCCGCTCTTTGTTCCCCTTGCCCACACAGCGCACGACCTCATGGGCCAGATCGATATCACTGAGTTCCAGACCGACTGTTTCGGACACGCGCAGCCCGCTCGCGTACATCAGCTCCAGCATGGCGCGGTCCCTGGTGCCTTGTGAGGTTGACGGATCCGGGGTCGCCAGCAACTGCTCGATCTCCTCCACCGTGAGCACGCGGGGCAGCCGGCGGGGCAGTTTCGACGTGGCCAAGTCCAGCGTCGGATCAGCCTCGATGGCTTCCTCGCGCAACAGGTAGCGGTAGAAAGAGCGGATCGCGGCCGTGCGGCGCTTCACGGTCGCTGCGGCGCGGCCGCGCCGGCGCAGACTGATCAAGTAGACGGTGATCGCCGCACGCGTCACCTTTGACGGCGACGGCGCACCGCGGGACGTGACGAAGGCCGCGAAGTCGCCGAGGTCGCGTCGGTAGGCCTCGACGGAGTGAGCGGCGAGCCCTTGTTCAGCGAGGGCATAGGTCAGAAAACTGTCGATGGAGTGCACAAAGGCTTCGGGCAGCGCCGCCGCCGTCACGACTGATCCTTACGGGCGGCCAGCAGGAGCCCGATGATGGATTTGGCGTCGACGATCTCCCCATGCGTGACCAGCGCCGCCGCCCGAGCCAGCGGGACACGCACGACGGTGAGATCCTCTTCCTCGGCTAACAGACGGTGCGGCGTTAGCTCACCGGCCGCGTAGACGTGCACGGCTTCGGTCAGGAACCCCGGCGAGGGATAGAAGGTGATCAGGTGATCTGTGCGGCCCGCCCGCATGCCGATCTCCTCAGCCAGTTCCCGCTGCAGGCAGGCCTCAACGGTCTCCCCTGGTTCGACGCTCCCGGCGGGAATCTCCAAGAGCGCACGTCCCACGGCCGCCCTGAATTGACGGACCAGTACCACGTCGCCGTCGATGATCGGCACCACGGCCACGGCGCCGCGGTGCTCGACAATCTCCAGAACGATTCGCCGGCCGCTGGGCAATTCCACTTCGTCCGTGCGGAGGTTGATGATATGGCCCTCGTAGACGCGGCGGCTGCTGAGCGGGCGTTCGGCGGTCACGGCTTAGATGTAACTTCGGAGCCATATCGCGTGCGGCTACGCACGGCGCTCCGCCACCTCTTCGGTGTAGATGGGCGTCCCCTCCCGCACCACCTGTTCGCGGAACGCGGTGATCAACCGCTGCGTGATGGGCCCCGGCCGTCCGGAGGCGATGCGCCGGCCGTCGACCTCGACCACCGGCCCAACCTCCGCACCGGTACCGGTGAGGAAACACTCGTCGGCCGTGTACACGTCGTGCAGCGTGAAGACGCGCTCCAGCATCGGCAGCCCTTGATGGCGCGCCAGTTCCATCACGGTCTCGCGGGTCACGCCCAGCAGGATGCCCAGGTAGGCCGGCGGCGTCCAGACCTCTCCCCCGCGGACCAGAAAGATATTGTCGGCGCTGCACTCGCACACATACCCGTCGCTGTGCAGCATCAGCGCCTCATCCACCCCCGCCCGGTTGGCCTCGATGCGCGCCAGGATGTTGTTGATGTAGTTCAGCGTCTTCGCCTGCACCGACAGGGCATCGGGCCGGACCTTCCGGATCGCCGCCGTCACGACCCGCAGCCCGCGTTCGTACGCCTCTTTCGGATACAGCTGGATGGTGTCGACGATGATGACAACCGTCGGAGTCTTGCACTTCCGCGGATCGAGGCCCAGATCGCCCACGCCCCGCGAAATCACCGGCCGGATGTAGGCATCGCGCAGCCCGCACCGGCGCACCGTCTCCACAATAGCCGCGGCCATGTCGTCCTTGCTCATCGGGATCTCGAGCATCAGGTACTGAGCGGAATCGTACAGGCGGTCCAGGTGCCGGTCCAGCCTGAAGACCCGGCCGTTGTAGGCGCGGATGCCCTCGAAGATTCCGTCCCCATAGAGGTAGCCGTGGTCGTAGACAGAGATCTTCGCCTCTTCCTTGGGAACGAACGCGCCGTTGACATACGTGACCAGACCCATCGCGGCTCCTCCTACGACTGTGCTTCCGCCTTACGCGCGCCCACCGCCACCCGGGCCCGGCCGAGCGCCGCCCCGATAAACTCGCGGTACAGCGGGTGCGGCCGGTTCGGGCGCGACCGGTACTCGGCGTGAAATTGAGTCCCCAGAAACCAGGGGTGATCGGGCAGCTCGATGATCTCCACCAGATTCTTCGCAGGAAAGATTCCTGTCACCCGCAGGCCGTGCCGGGTCAGCACATCCAGATAAGCGTTGTTCACCTCATAGCGGTGGCGATGGCGCTCGGCGATCTCCGGTTCGCCGTAGGCCGCCGCCGCCCGGGAACCCGAGGCGAGCCGGCACGGATACAGGCCCAGCCGCATCGTGCCGCCTTTCTCGGTGACCCCCTTCTGTTCCGGGAGCAGGTCGATCACCGGATGCGGAGTCTGTGGATCGACTTCGGTGGTGTTGGCGCCGGCCAGCCCGCACACGTGCCGCGCGAACTCGATGACCGCCCACTGCATCCCGTAGCAATCGCCCAGGAGCGGGACGCGATGCTCGCGGGCATAGCGGATGGCCTTGACCTTGCCCTCCACGCCTCGCGCGCCGAACCCGGGGCACACCAGGATGCCGTCCACGCCGGCCAGACGCGTGGCCACGTCTGCCTCGGGCAGAGGCTCAAGGTGCTCGGAGTCGACCTTGTCGATCACCACCTCACAGCGGTGCGCGATCCCCCCATGACGCAGCGCCTCCACGATGCTGACGTACGAGTCCTCCACGCCCATATACTTGCCGACCAGGGCGATCCGGACCCTTCCCGTGGGACGGGTGATGCGCTCGACCGTCTCCTGCCACTCAGCCAGGTCGGGCGGCCCGCACTCCAGCCGCAGCCGCTGCACGGTGATCTCCCCAAGACCTTCCCGTTCCAGGATCAGCGGCACCTCGTAGATGGTGGTGGCGTCCAGGGCCTCGATGACCGCCTCCACATCCACGTCGCAAAAGAGCGCGATCTTCTCCTTCACGGCCCGGGACAGCGGCCGCTCGGTGCGGCAGACGATCACATCAGGCTGAATCCCGATGCTGCGAAGCTCCTTCACGCTATGCTGCGTGGGTTTCGTCTTCAGTTCACCCGACGTGGGCAGATAGGGGACCAGCGAGACGTGCACGTACATCACGTTCTCTGGGCCGACGGTCCGCCGGAACTGGCGGATGGCCTCCAGGAACGGCAGCCCTTCGATGTCGCCGACCGTACCGCCGACTTCGACGATGACCACATCGGCACCGGCGGCGGCCCCCACCCTCCGGATCTCATCTTTGATCTCGTTGGTGATGTGGGGGATGACCTGCACCGTCCCGCCCAGGTACTCTCCGCGGCGCTCCCGGGCGATCACGGCCCCGTAAATCTTCCCGGTGGTGGTGTTGTTGTCCCGGCTGAGGTTGGTGTCGATGAACCGCTCGTAGTGGCCCAGGTCCATGTCGGTCTCGGCTCCGTCATCGGTCACGAACACCTCACCGTGTTGATGCGGATTCATGGTCCCGGCGTCCACATTGACGTAGGGATCGAACTTCAGCATGGTCACCCGCAACCCGCGCGCCACGAGCAGCCGGCCCAGGGAGGCGGAGGTGATCCCCTTCCCCAGCGCGGAGGCCACACCACCGGTGACGAAGATATACTTGGTCATCGCTCCCCCCAGGCGAGCTTGGTCCGCAAGATCCCGTAGAAGCTCGAATTGCGCACCCGGACAAAGCGCGTCGTCTGCGGCGCGCGGCGCACCCGGACCTGCCAGGATTCTCCCAGGGGAACCCCCACCCGGCCATCGACGGTGGCGATGGCCTCCGGCGACGGCACCGTCAACGCGATCTCCACCGCGGCGTTTCCATCCACGACGACCGACCGCGCGTTGAACGTATGCGGGCAGATTGGCGTGATGACCAGCGCATCGACGTTGGGATGGAGGATCGGCCCGCCCGCCGACAGCGAGTACGCGGTCGAACCGGTCGGGGTGGCCACAATCACGCCGTCGGCCGGATAGCTGGCCAGGTGCTCGCCGTTGACCAGCACCCGCAGCCGCAATACGCGGGCCACGCCACTCTTGGTCACAACCACATCGTTGAGCGCCAGCCAGGGCTGCTCTTCGGCGTGATCCGTCTGCACCTGCAGCATCATTCGCTCATCGAGCTCATAGTGCCCGGCCAGCAGGTCGGGCAAGGCCCCGGGCAGGTCGTCTGTGGAGATTTCCGCCAGAAATCCGAACCCCCCCAGGTTGACCCCGAGGATCGGAATGCTGCGCCGCGCGGCCAGCCTGGCCGCCCGCAGGATGGTGCCATCCCCGCCAAAGGCGATGATGATCTCGGCGCGCGCCGCCAACTCGTCGTCCGACCTGCCCTGGTCTGCGACACCGAGCATCCTCGCCCCATCAACGTCCAGCCATACCGTCCCGCCGTGGTGGAGCAGGGTGTCGATCGTGGTGCGCACCTGCGCCGCCATCTCGGGTTGCTCGCGCAACCGCGTCGTGTTCACAATGATGCCGGCGGTTTTCATCGCCGGACGCGTTGATGCGCCACTGCCACCACCGCATCGACATCGATCGATGCTGCCGGCCCGCCGCCCAGCACCGGATGGTGCGTGGCGCGGCGGAGGTGCACAAAAAACTCCAGATTGCCCTGCGGCCCCGCGATCGGCGAGTATGTGGCGGCCACCGGCACCAGCCCGATCTCGGTGGCCCGCGCCAGGACCCGCCGGAGCACGTGGCGGTGCACCGCAGCGTCGCGCACGACGCCGCGCCGTGTCAGGGCTGCCTCTACCTCGAACTGCGGCTTGACTAATGCCACGATCGACCCATCCGTCCGCAGGAGCGCCGCGACCGCGGAAAGTACGCGGGTCAGTGAGATGAAGGCGACATCGACGGTGGCGAGATCCACCGGCCCGTCCAGATCGCCGGACTCCAGACTGCGGACGTCGCGCCGTTCCAACACCACGATGCGGGGGTCGGACCGCAGCGTCCAGGCCAGCTGACCGGTGCCGACGTCGACGGCGTAGACGCGACGCGTTCCGTGCTGCAGCAGACAGTCGGTGAAACCACCAGTCGACGCGCCGACATCGACCGCTTGTGTGCCGGCCGGATCGATGCCGAAGGCCAGCAGGGCGTGTTCGAGCTTCTCCCCGCCCCGACTGACAAAGCGGGCTCGCCGGGGCCGGATTTCCACGGTCGCGTCCGGCCCCACCAACTGGTCCGGCCTGCCGGCCCGGATGTTGTTCACGTAGACTTCGCCTGCCAGGATCAGCGTTTGGGCTTTCGCGGCTGAGTCCGCCAGGCCACGCGCCACCAGTTGCGCATCCAGGCGTGCCTTGGACCTTCCGGCTGCCACCGTCTTGGCGCCCACGGCGCTCAGTGCTCCCTCGCCAGCAGGCTGCGGGCCAGTTCTTGGAGCAGGGTCCCGCGGACGCCCAGGGGGCGGATCGCCGCCACGGCCTCCTCGGTCAGCCGCGCCGCGATCTCGCGCGAGCCCGCAACGCCAAACGCCGCCGGATATGTCGCCTTCGCCGCGTCGCTCCCGGCGCGCTTGCCCAGCGTGCGTTCGTCGCCCACCACATCCAGCACGTCGTCGATGATCTGATATGCCAGTCCCATCCGCTCGCCGTAGGCGGAGAGTGCCTCAAGGATGCCGGACTCGGCGCCGCACAGCATGGCGCCCGCCCGAACGCTGGCCCGGATCAGAGCTGCGGTCTTGCGCACGTGAATCGCCTGGACAAACTCGGCCATCGGGCCCATGGGCTGCGGGGGAGACCATCCAGGAAAGGTGCGGCCTTCTCCCAGCAGATCCAGCACCTGCCCGCCGACCATCCCTTCAGTCCCGATCGCGGTCGCAATTTCGCGCGATGCGCCCAGCACGCGCTCAGGCCCGCACGCCGGCGAGGCGCGGGTGATCAGGTTGAACGCCAGCGCGTGCAGCGCATCCCCGGCCAGGATCGCGATGGCCTCCCCGAATGCGATATGGCAGGCCGGCCGGCCGTGGCGCGTGTCGGAGTCGTCCATCGCCGGCAGATCATCATGGATGAGGGAGTAGGCGTGGATGAGCTCAACAGCGCACGCCACCGGCAGGACCGCCTGAGGATCCCCGCCGCACGCCTCGGCGCCGGCCACCACCAGGAGTGGACGCAACCGCTTGCCGCCGCCCAGGACGCAGTACCGCATTGCCTGGTGCAGGATTTGCGGCGGCCGGTCCGCCGCGGGCAGCGCGGTCTCGAGGGCATCGTCGATGAGTCGCCCACGCGCCGCGACGTAGGCGTGAAAGTCGACGCCCGTCATCGAACTCACGGAACCGATCTCCCCGTCATTGGATCCGAAATCCCCTTAGGCCCGCCGGCGGCTCCCACTCCGCCTGCACCTCCTGCACCACGGCTCCCAGCGGACCCCGGCGCACTTCAGTGATGAACGCCTCGAGCGTCACCTGCGGTCCTTCCGCCACAATCTCCACGCGTCCATCAGGCAAGTTGCGGACGAGACCGACCAGACCCATCCGGCGCGCAGCCCGCTCGGCGAACACCCGGAAGCCCACGCCCTGCACCATCCCGCGCACCCAGAGGTGACACCGTGCCGGCTCGGTGCGAATCTGCCTGGCCTCATCCATCGGAAACCCCGGATCGTTCGCGCCGGAGGCGCAGCACCGCCCCCAGCACGCCGTTGACAAACTTGCTCGAGGCCTCCGTACCGTAGGCCTTGGCCAGTTCCACTGCTTCGTTGACCACCACACGCGGCGGGGTCCCGAGGTGCTGCAGCTCGTAGATGGCCATGCGCAGGATGGCACGATCGGTACTGGCCAGCCGGTCCACCGACCACTCCGGGGTCAACCCGGCCAGCAGCGCATCGATGCGCGCGCGCTCACGCCACGTGCCCTCAGACAACGCGCGAAAGAACGACTGCTCTCGGTCCGGAACCTCATGGGCGACGCGCCCCACCACGGTGGCCAGGGACTGCCGGCCGATATCGGCTTCGTAGAGCACGCGCATCGCCAGCTCGCGGGCCCGCCGCCGGAGGCCAACCGCCTTTACCACGCGGATCCACGCCGTGGCCGCGACCGCGTGGTGCCAAAAAAGAAACGACCACCCTGCGGTGGTCTGGTGGCACGCGGTCCTGGCTGCAATGCAGCCGCCAAGCGCGCGCTGCTCAGACGTGGGTGGTCCAGCACGGGAAGAGTATAACAGAGGGGATACTGCGTCGCAAGGCGACCCACAGGACCGTCATTTCACACGCTCCAGGTACGCTCCAGTCCTTGTATCCACGCGGATGCGGTCGCCCACCGACACGAACAGCGGAACCTGCACGGTGACACCGGTCTCGAGCCGTGCGGGCTTCGACCCCCCGGAGACGGTATCGCCCCGCACACCGGGGGCGGTCTCTGCGACCTCGAGCTCTACCGCGTTGGGAAGCTCGACGGCGATCGGGCGTCCTTCGTAGAACACCACCGTCACGTCCATGTTGTCCTTCAGGTAGTGCGCGGCATCCCCCAGCAGCGCGCCCGGCAACGTCAACTGCTCGAACGTCGCCTGATCCATCAGCACGTAGTCATCACCAGTACAGTACAGGTACTGCATCGGCTTTCGATCCAGGTACACCTGCGGCACACGGTCGTCCGAGGCAAAGTTGCGCTCCAGCACGGCGCCGGTCCGGAGGTTGCGCAGTTTCGCGCGCACGAAGGCCTGGCGCTGCGCGCGCTTATGGTGATGCGTCTCCACGACGGCATACAGGTCGCCGTTCAGCTGGATGATCACGCCGGGACGAAACTCGCTGCTTGAGATCATCGATCTTCTCCAAAACCTGGTGCATTGTATCAGAGGGAAGAGGGAAGTGGAGAGGTCCTTCTTCCCTCTTCCTTCTTCCCTCTTCCCTCGGTTACAGCACGATCAGGTGCTTAGGCGCCGTGGTCAGATCCTCGCACCCGTCCGGTGTGATGACAACCAGGTCCTCAATGCGCACGCCGCCCCACCCCGGCACGTACACGCCCGGTTCAACGGTTACCACCATCCCGGCCTCGAGCGTGGCGTCCTCGCGCGGCGAGAGCGTTGGCCCCTCGTGGATCGCCAGCCCGACGCCGTGGCCCAGGCCGTGCCCGAAGTGTTCGCCGTGCCCGGCCTCGGTGATCACGCGGCGTGCCAGCGCATCGGCGTCCCTGGCCGCGACGCCGGGGCGGATCCCCCCCAGCGCGGCACGTTGGGCAGCGAGTACGAGGTCATAGATCTCCCTGTGGCGGGGCGAGGCGTCGCCGAGTACCACCGTGCGCGTGCAGTCTGAATGGTACCCACGCACCACTGCGCCGAAGTCGAGCGTGACGAATTCGCCGGAGGCGAGGACTTTTTCGGTGGCGCGGCCGTGCGGGAGCGACGAGCGCACGCCGCTGGCGACGATGGTGTCAAACGCCTCCTTGTCCGCACCGTGCCGCCGCATGTAGAACTCCAGCTCCAGCGCGACCTCCCGCTCCCGGATGCCCGGACGCAGATACCCTTGGACATGAGCGAATCCGGCATCGGCAATCGCTACCGCCTTGCGGATGCGCGCGAGTTCGTCCGCATCCTTGACCCATCGCAGCCGGTCAACGCCGGTCACCGGCACCAGCTCCGCCGGTCGCAGCGCGGTCCCCAGCTCGTCATACTGTTTGTACGTCAGCCCGTCGCTCTCGAAACCAACCCGCTGCAGTTCGCGGCCACGCACGATCTCCGTCACGATTTCCGTGGCCTGGCGGGGAACCTTGACGACCTCCCACCCGGGGGCCTCGCCGGCCGCCTGCTCGACATAACGGAAATCAACCAGCAGGAGCGACTCGCGTACGGTGACCAGCGCAACCCCGGCCGAGCCGGTAAACCCGGTGAGGTAGGTCCGGTTCTCCCCATTGTGAATCAGGATGGCGTCAAGATGATGTTCGGCCAGCAGGGTGCGCAGGCGATTCAGGCGAGAAATCACTAGTGACGACCTCCCTGGTATGACGTCATGTCTAGTTGGATGAGCGCTAAACACCTTCCTGTCCGGACGCGATGTCTATCGGGCCTGGTCCCGGAAGCGTCTTGAAAATGCAGGGGCCGGGATCTACCGGATCCCGGCCCTCAAGCAAAAACGCAGCCTTCGTGTTGCTACCTGCCGGGGACAATCCTCACAGTGCCCTCGCCCCGGATGGACTCATCATCCCATGTCTTGCCTTCGAGTACAGCCGTCGTGTCACCCGGCGAAAACACCATCGCGTCAGTTCGAACATGAACGACGAGGTCCACCAAGCCATCACCATTCACATCACGTTCCTCGATGACGGCGGTTACGCCGTCTCCCTTTAACTGCACCGGTGCGCCTGCCAGTGTGACAGTGGCGGGGTTCACGCGGACTGGTGCGTTAAAAGTGCTTGTACTCAAGATCGCCACCGGCGTGACCCCATGGGAACCCAGGTTGATCGTGTGCTGGCCGCTGCCCGGCTTGATATCGATGGCCACGTCGATCGCCGCGACGCCTGGAGTGATAGAGTTGCCGAACGCAATTGGGGCGCGACCAGTGACCAGGTCGATTTCTGCTACGGTGAGGCTCCCAGTATCGATTACCGACACGCTATCGATACCCCAGTTCGCGACGTAAACATGCTTCCCGTCCTCAGTGACAGACAGCCCCCTGGGCTTCGGAGACAGCCCCGTGGGGTTCGTACCCACCGGAATCGGTTTACCCATGACCTGGAGCAAGCCCGTGTCGATAACAGACACCGTCCCATCTACCTCGTTGGCAACGTACAGGCGTCCATCTTTCAGGCTCAACGCCAGACCGAAGGGCCCGCGCCCCACCGAGATGCCCCCGATCAAACTGTAGTCTGCGGTATTCAGCACAGCGACCTGCCCGGTAGCATTCAACCCTACGTAAAGGCGGCTGCCGTCGGGAGCCACAGCGATGCCGAGTGGCTCGCCACCCACGATCACTTTTTGGATACCAAGGCTCACGGTGTCAACTACCACGACAGCACCACCGCCGTTCTTGTTGGTCACATATACCCGTGGTGCCTTGGGATCCACGGCTACTCCGCGCGGAATGGAACCCACACAGCGCGTACGTACGACGGCACCTAGGCAGATTGGTGACCCTATGCGAGAGTAGTTGCTGGCGTCGATCACCGAAAGGTTGCCATCACCGCTGGTGGCTACGTACACTCGCTCCCCCTTAGGATCAATCGCAATTCCTGTAGGGAAGACGCCCACCGGAATCTCGGCGAGGATACCGTGAGTCTTGGCATCAATCACCACAACGTTCCCGCTCATGAAATTCGACACGAACACCCGCAACCCGTCGGGGGAGACTGCGACCCCGAAGGGAGTGGCATTGGCACCGTTGTCCCAGATGTCGAACGTGGCTGCTACCTGATTGCGACCTGTGTCGATCACGGCAATCGAGTTCGACATGGAACCGGGAATGAATGCCATGGGAGATTGCGAGCCGCTCCCGCTGGCTCCAATGCTCAAGGAAAGCAAAAGCGCCACAACTAGCCCGAAGACCAGATGGCGCATCGTGTTCACTCCTAGCAGTTTTCGATGGATGGGAGGCGCGGAGAGGTCTCTCACCGGCGCTACCCTCGGTCTGTTCTTTGTGTCCTTGCCCTCCTACAGGATGGTTTAGACTCACTGCCGCCCGCAAAGACGAACGTGTGTTCTTCCCATTTGGCAGCCGGTGGACATCCATCAATAGGGTCTGACCCTTTTGAAGACGATATTCAGGTGGGTCTGACCCCTTTGAAAACTCCAGAAGCCTGCCTTGAGGGAGCGGATCCGCTGCGTGAAGGTCAAGCTACGCCTCATGAACCCCGTCTGCGGAACTCTTTAGGGCTGCTGTCGCAGCCGCCCGCATCCACGCTAGTCGCTCAACGATCTGTGGATCGTGGCTGGCCCCTCTCGCAAGCCGCCAAGCCGCGGTCATGACGGCGTGCGGCAGCACGCCGAAGTACCCAGCAATTTCGGTCGTGGACAAACCCTCAACTCCTCTCAGCACGCCAATGACAAGGGTGCGAGTCCGGTTGCGAGGGGTCTGTCAAAAAGTGATCGTGGGTGGCGAGCCACTCGGCATCGCTGTGGCTCCCGACGGCAGCCGCTGCAGTCGCAATCGGACTCATGCCATCCTGTTTCGGTGTCCACCGCCCGGCCAAACCATCTTCTATGAAGCGCTGATACAGGGATTCGCGTCGCTCGGGATTCTCCGAAAGCAACGCCAAGACAAGATCAGGCTCAACGGGGACCAGCTCATCGATTCCACCAACATACCGCCGATAGCTGCTCCAACGGTGATCCTCAGGCCTCAGGACAAGACCAGCTCGGACGGGGTTCAAATGGATGTAGCGCGTCGATTCCAGTAGGTACTCATCGCTATCGATTATCGAACTGGAGAACCGATCTCGAAATAGGTGCCCCCGGCGGCCGTGCCAGCGATTAAACAACGCGGCATAGCAACCATGCAACCACTGCATTGCTACGGAAATGTTGGCCTGAGGCGTACGAACGACTAGATGGATGTGGTTGGTCATCAACCCATAGGCCAGGAGGGTGAATACATACCGCCTAATCGTGCGGGTCAACTGCTCAAGGTAAGCATAATAATCCTGGGCGCCACGGAAAACCATCTCGTCATTGTTTCCGTGGATCGTCACGTGGTAAATGGCACCGTCATGCGCATTCCGTCGAGGGCGTGGCATGCAAAGTGTCTGACCCCTTTGAAGAGTTGCGCCGTGCTAGCCGGCCTTCAGGGTCCTCCCTGTCACCTCTCGTCTTCAAAGGGGTCTGACCCCTTTGAAGACGGCATAGGAGCAGGCGGCTACCTCAACGCCAACAGCCTCATGGGCAGCCTTGCTGGGAGACACGAATCCGGCCTGTCGCCGGGAGGAGACGCACGCAGATCCGCACACGATCGCCGGTCAGGGTGACGGTGCCCCCTCCAGAGGGCGCACCGAATAGACTGGTACCCCCAAACAGGGCGGCGGTGGAGGTGTTGCCGCCGAATCTGGCGTAGGTTGTCCGGACTCCGGCGGGCAGTTGCCGGACTTGGCTCAGAGTGACGGAGGCTCCGTCGTGTACGACGACCAGGTAGCGATCACTGCCGACCTGGAACTGCAGCCCGTGCGACCGGTCCGGGCGGCGCTCCGCGATCGCGCGGGCCTGGACCGTGCGCAGGTCGGACACCAGCACCACGGCCGCGGCGCGAACGCGAAGACGAACCATCAGGGAGCCGGCCTGCCAGACGAAGACGGCCACGATCGCACTCAGGCCGATCGCCACCACGACCTCGAGCAGAGTGGCTCCACGAATCCTGCGATCCGAAGCCAGCTCGCGCCTCCGCCGCTCCGGACGCTATCAGACCACAGGAATCACGGAACGCGCAATGACCCAGATGGGTCAAAAGACCACCGGCCGGGCATGTCGCCCGGCCGGCGTCGAAACCTCACCCGGCTAAGCTCTTACTTCACTGGTAACGGCGGCGCGGCCGCCAGCTGACGGTCGGTCATGGAGGCCCACTTGTTGAACGCTCCCACGACGATGTAGGCCTCAGCCAGCGCCAGCATCACGGCCGGATCCGCTTTCAGTTGCACGGACCGCTCCAGCGACGCCACGGCCCTTCCTCCATATCCCCCGGCATAAGGCGCGAGGCCGAATTTGTACAGCTTGAACGCCTGCAGGTAGGCGATCCCCAGCCAATGGTGCGCTTCGGCGTCGTTGGCGTTGCGGGCGATACCGTCCGTGTAGGGTTTGATGGCTGCGGTGAACTCCGCCTCTGAGTACATCCGTGTCGTGTTGAAGAGGGGCACATCGGCCGACGCCGCAGGCGCAGACAGGACGATCAAGATTCCGGCGAGCAGCAGCACGCGACCCATCGGCATCTCCCTCTAGTCTTTGACAATTTGTGGGGTGATCAGGAAGATCACCTCGGTCTCCGACGCAGTGGTATCGGAGCTGCGGAAGAGCTCGCCGAGAATCGGGATATCGCCGAGCAGAGGCACCTTAATTATCGACGTGCGCTCCGAGCGGTCGATGAGCCCGCCGAGCACAATTGTTTTTCCGTCTGCGACGGTCAGGACCGTGTCCGCATTGCGTGTGTTCACGATGAACGCCTGTTGGGCTCCAGACGTCACCTGCGCTCCCAACGTGCTGACCTCCGGGGTCAAGGCCAGGGTGATCAATTCGTCGGTATTCACCCTGGGCGTCGTCACAAGTTTGACACCGACATCCTGGTAACTCACCGTCGTTTGCAACTGGCCTCCGACCGTCGTCGAGGTGAAGACCGGGATCTTTTGGCCCAGCACGATCGTCGCTTTGTTCCCATCCAGCGTCGCCACACGTGGGGCAGTCAGGATCCTCGCATTTCCTTCGTTGATGAGAGCCTGCAGCGCGAAGTTAATCAGCGATGCGTCCGTCAGGGTAAAGCTGATCCGCCTGTTCGCGCTATCGAGGACGACGTTCCCGAAGCCAGCGCCCCCGGCGATCCCCGAATCTACGTTAAGGAGACCCAGCTTGCGCTCCGCGGTGGTGTTGATCTCCACCACGTTCACCTGGATGACAACCTGCGGGATCTTGATGTCA
>VBAP01000130.1 GCA_005882335.1 Candidatus Segetimicrobium genomatis | reverse complement strand
ACTCGTCGCATCATGGGTCGGAGTCAGGCACAGGGGGCTCGGGCACGGCTGTTGCGACACGGCCCAAGCGTGAAACAATCCTTCGCGGGGATCGACGCGGACGCGGGCCTGCGGAGCGATCTGGACCTCCTCGTCCTGGATGTTGCAACGTTCCAGGCGTGGGAGCGATTGCTCTTTGTCGGCTGGGGTGACGCGTGGATTGCGGAGGAGGCCTGGCGTCGCTGGGATGGCATTTCGGAACCTCCCCCGCCCGGCTTCGCCGAGGCGCTCTAGCAGGCGGGGTTCCAGGCGCCGGAGGAGTCGGGAACGACGCGTCGCCCTTCTTGCGGGTGAAGCGCTCCTCCTGGGCCGCGGCGACGATCTTCCCATCATGCACCAAGCAGGCCGCGCTGTCGTGATAGAAGGCCGAAATGCCGAGCACGTAGTCGTGCGTCAGGGTTCGGGAACTCACAGTGCCGACCCTCCCTCGCAAGTGGTGGGCTACCGGGGCGGAGCGCCGCGGCCAGGCGTCATAGGTCGCCACGTCTTGCATACCGAGTGCCGCCCCACGGCATAGCCTCAAAGGGTCGCATTGTTGCGCGCGCGTGACAGCCCGCGCTGCACTGGCCCCGACTCAGGAAGGGTTCGGATCCGCCGCCGCTACTGGCTCTCGGCGCCGCGACAGCAGCCGCGCGTACAGCTCTGCATACCGCCCGACCATGCGGGTGACGTCGTACTCCGCCGCGGCGCGCGCCTGCGCGCTCGTGCCCAGCCGGCGGGCTTCGAACGGCTGGGTGAGGAGCCGGTGGATCGCGTCGGCCAACGACGCAGGATTGCCGGGCGGGACCAGCAGGCCGGCGGCGCCTCCGGCGAGCGCTACGGGAACGTCGCCCACCGCGCTCGCCACGATCGGTCGGGCCGCAAACATCGCTTCGAGCAGGGCGAGGGGCAGGCCCTCCGACAGCGACGGCAGGACGAACAGGTCCGCCGCGGCCAGAACATTCGCGATGTCTTGACGCAGGCCGAGGAGATGTAGGCGCGTCGCGAGCCCGGCGTCCGCCGCCTGTCGCTCGAGCGTAGCGGCCAGGTCACCCCGGCCCGCAATCGCGACGTGCAGTCGCGGCTCGATCGCGCCGAGCCGGGCCACCGCGTCGAGCAGGACGGCGTGTCCCTTCACCGGATAGAGGTTCCCGACCGCGACCAGCAGGCGATCGCCGTCGGACAGGGCGAGCTCGGCGCGCAACGTCGATTGCGTCACGGGCGTGAACCGCACGCCGTTGGCGATTGTGGTGATCCGTGCGGGCCGGAGCCAGAGATCGTGGCTCAGACGAGCGGCGAGTGGCTGGGACACCGCCACGAGCCGTCCGCTCGCGGCGACCGCGGCGCGCAGGGCGAGGCGGCGTCGCAGCCGTTCCGCGTAGTAGCGGCCGCCATGCATCGTGATGAGATGTGGTATGCCGGCGCGCCGGGCGGCCCAGGCGCCGTACACGGCCGTGTTGAACTCGTGACTGTGCGCGAGATCGATGCGGTGGCGACGGAACGCTGCCGCGAGGAAGCCGGCGAGGCGCGGCGAGACAGCATAGTCGTGCCGGAAGTACTCCACGGTGACTCCGGCTGCACGGAGCTCGCGACCGAGCCACCCTTCGCGGTCCGCGGGGAGGAAGGCCACACCTGGGCAACCGCTCCGGACGAGCTCGCCCGCGAGCTGCGCCAGCATCCGCTCCGCTCCCCCTGGCCCGTCGGTGTCGCTCAAATGCGCGACGCGCGTGCCGCGCAGGGGCAGGAGGTCGTCGGGAATCACCCGGAGCGCGCCTGTCCGCGGCGCGGGTGCAGGCCGGCTGCCCAGGCCTGGAACGCGGCGCTCGAGATCGATGCCGGGACGTTTACGCGCGGCAGGGCCCAAGGGTCGTGGCGGGCGCCCACAAGGCCGTAGTCGAGCGTGACGGCGCCGTGATACCCGGCCTTGCGGACCGCGTCGCGGACGCGAGCGTCCCAAATGCCGTACGGATACGCGAACAGCACGGGCTCGACACCGGCGCGCACGCGAATCGCCTCGCGGCTCGCCACGATCTCGCGTTCGAACTCCCCGTCGTCGAGGCGGGTGAGGGTGCGATGCGTGGCCGAGTGGACGCCGATCTCGAGCCCCCCCCCGGCGGCGGCCGCCGCGATCGCGTCCCATCCCGCCGGGCGGTGCGACGCGGGGAACCCGGCCGGCGTCGCGAGCGAGAGCGCGGACGTGATGCTCTGGGCGTCCCCCTTCAGCTCGGTCAGCCAGCGCTCGCGGTCGGGCGGTGCGGTGTGGCGCGCGAGGTCGGGGTGATCCCACCAGAACGCGTCCCGGCGGTCAGGGCGATCGGCGACCACGAACACTGTTGCCGGCACGCGGAGATCGTGGAGCAGGGGCCAGGCGTGCGCGAACACGCCGTCGTAACCGTCGTCGAAGGTGAGCGCCGCCGTGCCGCGCAAGCGTTGAGCGCCCCGCAATCGCGCGACGAGCTCCGCCAACGGTACGATCGCGTACCGGCGCACGAGCCAGTGGACCTGTTCCGCGAATCGCTCGAATGAGAGATGCACGCCGGCGTCGCCGACGACGCGCGCGTTGCGGGGCGGCAACACGTTATGGTAGCAAAGAATAACGCCGGCGGCGCGCCAGCGCCGCATCAGGGCGGGGACGCCGAGCGTCACGAGGCCGGTATAGAACGCTGAGCGGAGCATGAACTTTGCAGATATAAGACCCGCCACGATCGTGAAGCAAGCGCCGTGCCAGTTGTGGCGCCCTTTCGACACTGGTTTCGCGACGGGCGTGCGTTCTATGTTCGAACACACGATTCCCGCCGCGATCGCCAGTCGCTCTGCGCTCGTCATCGTACCGCGCGCGCCGTGCATGAAATACGAGGGGAGAGTATTCCGGCTTCGGCCGTGACCATGCTTCGCAGAACCGCTTCGCGCGCACGACCCACGCGCCCGTGGGTCCGCGCGCAGTTGGCTGTGGCCGCCGCAGCCGGCTGCTTGACCTGCCGCGACACTACGGTTACGCCCCCGCCGCCATCAGACCGCGTCGTCGCCATTGCCGTGGTCCCGTCGGTCGCGGACCTGTCTCCCGGTCAGACGCAGGCGTTCACCGCGCGCAGCGTCACTGCCGCGGAAGACACGATCCCCGGGGCGACGGTCGAGTGGCGCGCGAGCGGCGGGACGATCACGCAAGACGGCGTCTATACCGCCGGCCCCGATCCGGGGGACTACAGCGTCACGGCGACCAAGGTGGGCGGAGGACCGTTGCCCGGCCGCGCGGGGGTCCACGTGTTCCGGCGCGTCCTCGCCATGCTTCGCGTGCAGCCCGACACGGCGACCCTGCCCATTGAGGGATCCTGGCCGCTGAGTGCCACGGCGTACGACTCTGCGGGAAACGCCCTCCCGACAGCGGTGATCACGTGGGCGAGCGGCAATCCGGCGATCGCCCTCGTGGACGGCGGCGGCGTCGTGACCGCCGTGGCGCCGGGCGCCGCGACAATCACGGCCTCTTCGCAGGGCCGCACCGACTCGGCGCTGATCCAGGTCGTGCAGCCGGGAACCGGGCCGTGGCCCAATGAGCCGTCGGGATTCAGAGTGATCTCGGATCAGCCGTGGGCTTTCCTCGTGTCGCTCGGCTGGTCGGTCCAGTTCGGCGTCGGTGCGCTCGGCACCGACCCGACTGCGCCGCTTTCTCCCCCAAGTGTGCTGCGAATGGCCTATCCGGTGGGCTTCGAGGGTGGCACGGCCCCCGGGACGCTGGTGCACGAACTGGGTGGGGTGCGGCAGCTGTACGGTGGGATCCGGTGGAAGGTGAGCGACCCCTGGCAGGGCCACGCCAGCAGCGTCAACAAGATTCAGTACGTGTTCACGAACGGGCATGGGAGCATGTTCCTGGGGATGTACGGGCCGCCAGGCGGTCCATACGAGCTCCGTGCGTTCCCGGTGTTCAGCACGTCGTCCGACGCGTGGCTCGTGCCAAATGTGAACCACATCCCGGTCACCTTGGGCGTGTGGCACAACGTCGAATGGCTCATCGCCTACAACACGACCGACGATCCACCGAACGGGATCTGTCGGTGGTGGCTCGACGGCAAGCTGATAGGCGACTACCACGACGTCCGCTATCCGCCGGAGGGTCTCACATGGTACAAACTTGCACCCGTGTGGGGCGGTGTCGGCGACGCGAAGCGCGAGCTCGATTATTTTTGGTACGACCACGTGCACATAAGCGGCCGGTAGGCGCCCGCGTCGATCGCGCTTCCACGGCCACGTGATCTATATCACGCGCGGCCCGGCTTGCTGTTTTTCGTAACTCCGCTAATTGCACAAGAATACAGCCCGCACGCGCGGTCTGCGGTGTACGCGACCTCCCGTTCGTCCACTTAGCTTGCACCACTTGCGGCCCTAACCCGCCTCTTGCTACTGTGGCCGCACGCGCGGCGGGGCCTTCGAGTCCAACACCCGCCGGGCGTTGCGGGAGTTACCCGCAGCAAGCCAAGTGACGCTGCTCAGAGCAAAGCCGTCGAAAGACGGTGACGCAGAGCTACGGGACTAAGGCGAGCGAGCGCTCGCGACGTCCGCCGGGCCGCCAGCGATTCGACAGAGCGTCGA
>VBAP01000046.1:2426-21678 GCA_005882335.1 Candidatus Segetimicrobium genomatis | reverse complement strand
CGTCAGCACGGCCACGTCGCCGTCGTCGAGATAGACGACCGAGCGGGTGTGCGCGAGGACGGCGCTGGCGTCCGACGCCACGAGGCACTCGCCGCCGCCGACGCCGATCAGGAGCGGCGAGCCGCGCCGCGCCACCACGATCTTTCGCGGGTCAGCCTCCGAGATCACGGCGAGCCCGTACGTCCCTTCCACGAGCGCGAGCGCGGCGATGACCCGCTCCTCGAGCGTGTCGCCGGCCGCGGCCTCGATCAAATGGGCGAGCGTTTCGGTGTCCGTCTCGGTCGCGAAGCGGTGGCCTGCCCGCTCGAGCTGCAGGCGCAGCAGATCGGCGTTCTCGACGATGCCGTTGTGCACCAGCGCGAGCGTGCCGGTGCAGTCGGTGTGCGGGTGGGCGTTCTGCTCGGTGGGTGCGCCGTGAGTTGCCCAGCGCGTGTGCCCGATACCGCAGGTGCCGTGTACCGGCTCCCGGGCGACCAGATCCCGGAGGGCCGCGATGCGGCCCGCAAGCTTGCGAGTCTCCACGCCCCGGCCGTTCAGCACCGCCACGCCCGCCGAGTCATAGCCCCGGTATTCGAGGCGCCTCAGCCCGTCCAGCAGCACGGCCACGGCGTCCTTCGACCCGACGTATCCCACCACACCGCACATCGCTCAGGTCCTCTCGGGATGGCGCTCGACCGACATGCGCTCGAGCAGGGGCCCGCTGGTGATCGCGAGGCCGAACCGGGCAAGCTGCGCCACAGTGGCTCCGCGCACGCCTCGCAGGACGTCCTCAGGCGTCTGGAGGGCGGCGCCGCACCACTCGCAGGTCGGGAGCGACGACGGTGCGGCGGGTCGCCGCGGCGTCCCGCCGTTCCAGCCCAGCGCTCGACAGCGCTTGCACAGCATGCGCGAGGTCTCCATACCGTGAAACCACTCGGGTGCTATGCGCTTCAAGTTTGAGGCCGAGACGCGCGCGAGCGGGGGCCATGCTGCATAGCGCGCGGGGAGCCAAGGTGTTAGGCCCCCCCACCAGGCCCGCGATGCCGCGTCCCCGGCTGCACAACCGTTGCGCGGACGCGGCACCGCAGCGCCTTCGAGGCGCGGCACCGCCCCCGCCCGCAGGCCCAGCCGCTGCGGCCTCAGGCTTGCAGGTCAAGGGTTGGCGCCCTCCCGACGTCGTTCACGCAATCGCCCGGGGGAATCGGATGACCGATCTAATGCCCGCGGCCGGCGTGTCGCTGGCGCTCCTCGCAGGAGATCGCGACGGAGCTACGCACTGGCTGGAAAGCCTGCTCGAGTCCGGTGGGTACGGGGTACTCCGCGAGCGCACGGGCCGCGATGCGCTTCAGCGGGCGCGCGCCACGCATCCGGACCTGATCATCGTGGATGCCGAGCTGTCGGACCAAGCGGGGGTGGAACTGTGTCGCGCGCTGCGCGCCGATCCCCGCATCACGACCAGCACGCCCATCTTGCTCGCGGCAGGCGAGCCCTGCACGCGGGAGCACCGCCTGGCGGCCCTCGCCGCCGGGGCCTGGGAATGCATTGCGCCGCCACACGACGCGGACGAGATCCTCCTGAAGGTGCAGGCCTATGTGCGCGCCAAGCTCGACGCCGACCGCGCCCGGGCCGAGGGCCTGCTCGATCCGCTGAGCGGGCTCTACAATCCGCAGGGGCTCGCGCGGCGCGCGCGCGAACTCGGATCCCAGGCGTTCCGGGAGCACGGCGCGCTCGCGTGTGTGGCCGTGGCCCTCGATCTTGAGCAGGGTGAGGCCGCCGTGACGGCCGAGGAGACCGACGGGGCCGCCGTGGTCCGTTGCGTGAACGCGCTGAAGGCGACGGCGCGACTGTCGGACGTCGTCGGCCGGCTCAGCGCCGTGGAGTTCGCCGTGCTCGCGCCGGGCACGGATGCCGGCGGCGCGCGGCGGCTGGCCGAGCGGCTGGCCCAGAGCATCCACACGAGGACGACTCCCCCCGACGCAGCCCGGGCCGCCCCCGCTGTGCGCGTGCGCTGCGGCTATGAAGCAGTGGCGAACATGGGCTACGCGCCGATCGAGCCGGTTGAGCTGCTGGTACGCGCCTCGGCGGCGCTCCGCACCGGAAAACCGGAAGGGGGCGCGTGGATTCGGCGTTTCGACGACGGGATCCCGTCGACCTGATGGTCGACCTGTCGACCTAATGAATGACCAGCGCGCGCCCACTCACCTGCTCGTCCGCCGCCTCGTAACCAGGTAGGTAGTACGAGTAATAGCTGTAGCCTGCTCCCGGCGGAACATCGTTGAGCACGGCGCCAAGCAGCCGCACCGGTAGGCGCTCGAGCATCTCCAGCTTGGCGGTCGCCATCTGGCGGACACTGTGCCCCGTCCGCAGCACCATCAGCAGGCTTCCCGTTAGCGTGCCCAGGATGAACGGGTCCACCCCGCCGGCCAGCGGCGGACTGTCAATGAGGATGACGTCGTAGCCCGGGCGCACCCGGTTGATCAGCTGCGCCATCGCCTGCGAGCTCAAGAGCTCGGGCGCGTTGCGGACCCGCGTGCCGCACCCCATGAGCGTGAGCGACGGATAGGCGGTCTCCTGCACGATCGCCTCGAACGGGACCTCGCCACGCAAGCAATCCGTCAAGCCGGGCCGCCGGCGGGCCGCCAGGCGGCGGTGCAGCACGCCGCGGCGCACGTCCGCGTCCACGAGCAGCGTGCGGTGCCCACCCTCGGCGAACGTGTGGGCCAGGTTCGCCGCGAGGAAGGACTTCCCGTCCCCCGGGCCCGGACTCGTGATCGTGACGAGCATCGGGCCAGCGGCGCCGTATGCGTAGACCAGGTTCAGACAGACCCCGCGCAGCGCTTCCACGAGCTGAACGACGTCGCGCGGAGTCCGGTCCGCTCCGTTCCCGTTATCGCGGCCCTTGAAGTGCGGCAGGACACCTAGGATCGGCAGGCCCATCTCCCGCGATACCTGATCGGGATAACGCACCCGCGGGTCCGCCCGATCGAGCAGGACCGCTCCCGCGATGGCGAGACCCAGGCTGCCGAGAAGCGCGACCAGCATGATCCGGGGAGCCGTGTTCTTCACCGGCCGTTGGGGCACGACCGCAGAGTCGAGGATGCGCACGTCGGGAATCGTGCTCGCCTCCGCGAGGCGCGCCTCCTCGTACCGCTGCTGCAGCGTGGTGTACACGTTCTCGGCGAGCTTGACGCTGCGCCGCAGGCGCGCCTCCTCCAGGGCGCGCTGCGGGATCGCGCGCAGGTTGCGCGAGCCGGCCTCGATCCGCCGGTCGAGCTGCGCCTCTCGTGCCGCGAGCCCCGCCAGCAGCGGCTCGGCGAGCGCCGGAATCGTCTGCCGCTCCAGGCTTTGGATCTCGGCCGTGAGCCGCTGTACCGGTGGGTACGCATCGGCGTAGCGGTACTGGAGGGCGCGGAGGTCGGCCTGCTTGCTGACCAGCTCCTTCAGGGCTTGCGTGAGGTCGGCGCTGTGGAGCACGGGCCCGATGGCTTCGAGCTCGGTGGTGGAGAGGCCCGAATCGCGCGCCTGGGCAATCGCATGCACCAAGGACTCACGGTCCCGTCGCACCTGGTCGCGCTCGAGCTGCAGTTCGAAGAAGCTCGCAACGGTGGGATCGCGGCCGACGTCCCAGTCGGATACGCCCGCAGCGCCCGGCGCGGCCCGGCTGGACGGCAGCGTGATCGCCCGCACGCCGAATCGTTCCACTGCAGCCTCGGCATCGCGCAGATTCCGCAGCGCGGACTCGAGCTGCTGGTCGAGGATCTTCGTCAGCTCCGTCAACTTTTCGCGCTTGAGGTCCGCGCCCACCTGCACGTAGCGCTGCGCCACGGCGTTCACGGGTGCAGGAAGTTTCCCTGCGGGTCCGTGCGGACGTCGAGCGCCGCCTCCAGCCCCCGCGCGGCGTCGCGCACCGTGGCCACGCTGAACCGGATCCTCCGTCCCGGCGGGAGCTGTTCCCGCTTGGGGGCCCACAAGAGCCCCAGCCGGGCGCCGATGGAGTCGCCTACCGCCCCCCGCTCGAGTGTGACGCCATCCGCATTGGCAAGGGTGTAGCTCTGGCCGACGGAGTCCACCGTCAGGCGAAACACGCCCGGACGGTAGCGCTCGGCGACGCGAAGCGTCGCCAGTACGGCCTTGTCCGCGGGGACCAGGACGCGGAGAAACAGCCGCTGATCGCGCACCACCTGGTCGAGCACGACGTAGGACTGGAGGAGATCCACCCACGCCTCGGGCTCGAGCAGGTGGCCTGAGCGAATCGGACCGCGGTCGGCGTCGCGCCGGTTCTCCTCCCGGTCCGCCTGGTCGATCCAGATAGTCGCCTGCGCAAGGTACTCCGGCTTCGCGAACCGGGCCGCCACGACCCCGGCCGCAGTACCGAGCACGGTGACCGAGAGGATCAGCCATTTGAACCGCCGCACGGCGCCCCACACCCGCCGCCAATCGATCCCGCGTTCGAGCTCGGCAAAGCCGGGCTCGACGAGGGACGGCGTCGGTGAGTGCGGGACCGCTCCCGAGCGCAAGTGCGCCGGGAGCGGGACGAGCGCGGCTTCCTGATCGCCGATCGTCATGGGCCTCCGCTCCGGGGGTACAGACGGTGAATCACCGCCGCCCGCCAGCGCAAGTCCGATACCGCCAGCCGGCGGCGGCGCGGAAGCGCCCACCGCCGGGTCGGAATGCCGCAATTCAGTGCAACTCGTGGGGAGTGGCGGATGCAGCTTGGTGCGCCCGCGGCGCACGGCACGCTGCTGCGAGGTCGCGACAGCGTGGCCCGAACCCTGCGTACGGGCGGGTCGAACCACTCGCGGACGAGCACGATGTCGATACCCGTGGCACACGACAGGGCCGCACCGGTGGGAGACGTCGACGCAGCGCAGAATCTCGCGGCGCTGCTGCCCATCGGACCGGAGTTGAAGGCACGCATTCGCGTCCTCATCGTCGACGACGAGCACACGCTGCGCGAGAGCTGCGCCACCGTCCTCCGCCAGGAGGGCTACGATGTGACGGTGTGCGGGCGCGGCCAGGACGCGCTGGACCTGCTGAAGCGCCGCGGCTTCGACCTCGTGCTCGTCGATCTGTACATGTCGCAGGTCGACGGCCTCATGCTGCTGCGCACGGCTCTCGGGACGAACCGCGACACGATCGTGATCGTGATGACGGGGAACCCGAGCGTCGAATCCAGCGTCGAGGCCCTGCGGCAGGGCGCGTTCGACTACCTCCCCAAGCCGTTCACGGCCACACACCTTCAGGTCCTGATCGGCCGGGCAGTCCACACGCTGGTCGTGGCTCGCGAGACCAGCGAGCAGCGGACCCAGCTGGAGCGGCGTCACGCCCACAGCGACAAGATCACGCTGCTCGGCACCGCACCCGCGTTCCAGCGGGCGATCGAGCTGGCGCGCAAGGTCGCCCCGACCGACGCGTCGGTGTTCATCACCGGGGAGAGCGGCAGCGGCAAAGAGCTGATCGCCCAGTTTATCCACCACAACAGCCGTCGATCGAGCCGACCGTTCGTGGCGGTGAACTGCGCCGCCCTGCCCGAGGGGTTGCTCGAGTCGGAGATGTTCGGGCATCGCAAGGGAGCCTTCACTGGTGCCGTGCGCGACAAGCCCGGCCTGCTCGAAGCGGCCCATGGCGGCGCGCTGTTCCTGGACGAGCTGACCGAGATGCCGAAGCCGATCCAGGCGAAGCTGCTGCGGGTGATCCAGGACGGGATTGTGCGGCGTGTCGGCAGCGAGGCCACGGATGCGGTCGTGAACGTGCGCTTCATCGCCGCCACGAACGGCGACCCCGAAGCGGCGCTGAAGACGGGCGACCTCCGCGAGGACCTATACTACCGTCTCCGGGTCGTGCCGATCCACGTGCCGCCGCTGCGCGAGCGGGCGGAGGACATCCCGCTCCTTGCCGACTACTTCCTCTCGACCTACTGGGTGCGCCACCGGAACAAAGGGACGCCGTTCCCGCGGCTCGCGGCGGCGGCGATCCGCGCGCTGTGCGTGCATCCGTGGCGCGGCAACGTGCGCGAGCTCCAGAACGTGATCGAGCATGTCGCGGTCGTCGCCGAGCCCGGGGCGGAGATCCAGCCGGAGGACTTGCAGCTCGTCGCGGACGAGCAGCCCGCCGCCGACGCGAACCCCGCGTCCCTGGTGTCGACCCTGCTCAAGGAGAGCTACCACGCCGCGCGGGACCGCGTGATCGCGCAGTTCGAGCGGCAGTACCTCACCTGGCTCGTCAACCGGGTGGGCGGGAACATGTCCAAGGCGGCGCGCATCGCGGGTGTGGACCGCACGACGCTGTACCGCCTGATGGGAAGGCACGGGCTCCAGCGCAGTCCCAGCACGGGCTGGGTGATCGAGCGCGAGCCGACGGCGGAGGAGGCTGTGGTGCCCACCGGCGGCGTGCCGGAGGAAGCATGAGGCAAGGGGGAACCGACAGATGACCGCGACGGCCGTAGAACGCCGCTGGCAGGACTCTGGGTCGACCGCCGAGTCTGAGGACTTGGCGTCGAGCCTCGCCGGGCCCGACGGGCTCGAGCTCGTGGTCGAGATGGCGCACGACCTGCGGTCCCCGCTGACCTCGATCCTGTTCCTGGCGGAGTCGCTGCGGAACGGGCAGGGCAGCCCGGTCACCGACCCCCAGCGCCGCCAGCTCGGGCTCATCTACAGCGCCGCCTTGTGCCTCTGCACGGCGGCGAACGACGTGCTCGAGTTGGCCCGCGGGGGCGACCGGCTCGCGGACAAGGAGCCGGGTCCGTTCTCGATCGTCGAGGTGTTCAAGTCGGTGCGCGATATGGTGCAGCCGATCGCCGAGGAAAAGGGCCTGCCCCTGCACCTCAAACCCGCGCGGCCCGACTGGCGACTCGGACACTCCCGCGCGCTGAGCCGAGTGCTGCTCAACCTCACCACCAACGCCCTGAAGTTCACGGACCAAGGCTTCGTCGAGCTCACGGCGCGAGCCCTCGACGCCACGCGTGTCGAGTTCTCGATCCGCGACACCGGACCAGGCATCGACGCGGCGGCACTGCGGGCGCTGTACCGCCCGTTCCGCAAGCACCAGTCTCAGCTGCGGCACCACTTCTCGAGCTCCGGCCTCGGGCTCGCCATGTGCCGCAAGCTCGTCACGGCGATGGGTTCCGAGCTCCGCGTCGAAACACGGGCCGGCTGGGGCACGCGGTTCTTCTTCCAGCTCAACCTGCCAGAGACCAGCGCGGCCGCCTGACGCGCGCCGCGTCGCGGCCGTCCCACAGCCGACGCCGGGCTGCTATGTAGCGCCGGCACCGCACACCAAAGAGCAGAGCGCAACTGACAGAGCGGCATACACTTACAGCCGTGGCCCCGAGTCGGTCCTCGCGCATGCGGCTTGCCATAGACGTGGTCATGTCGACCATGCTGGCGCCGCGCTTCGCGGCACGCACCATCACGCTGGACCACCCACTCCGGCCCATCGACCGCGAGCGGCCGGGCCGGCGGCGGCTCAACATCGCCGTCGCCACGGTAGGACTCGTCCTGCTCCTGCCGCTCATGCTCGTCATCGCGGTGCTGATCAAGCTCACGTCGCGCGGCCCGGTCCTCTTCAAGCAGACGCGCGTCGGCCTCGACCGGCGGGCGCTGTCGCGCATGGGCGGGAATACCCGGCGCCGCATCGATCTCGGCGGCCATCCGTATACGATGTACAAGTTCCGCACGATGTACGTGGCCAACCGCGGCGCTGATCGCCAGGTGTGGGCGCAGCCGGACGACGCGCGCGTGACGCCGCTAGGTCGCTTGCTGCGCCGCTTCCGGCTCGACGAGCTGCCACAGCTGTTCAACGTCCTCAAGGGCGACATGAACGTCGTGGGCCCCCGCCCCGAGCAGCCGGCGATCTTCGTGGACCTGCGAGAGCAGATCGAGGGGTACCAGCGCCGCCAGCGCGTGCGGCCCGGCATCACCGGCTGGGCGCAGATCAACCTATCCTACGATCGCTCGGTGGACGACGTCCGCAGGAAACTCTCCTTGGACCTCGCGTACATCCGGCGTCAGTCGGCACTCGAGGACCTTGCGATCATGCTGCGGACACCGGCCGTGATGCTCGGCCGGCACGGCTGGTGACAAGCCCGACGCCCCTCCACTCCCGCGTCAGCCCCGCTCCTTCCCGGTAGCGAGCTCCCGTATCGCAGCTGACAGCTCGCGCGCAAGCGTGTCTCGATTCCACATCGCCCGTCGCGCCAGGAACCGGCTCGCGCGCAGCTTCTCCCTCGGGCCGAGCGGCGCGTGGACGACCGCACGGCCTAGCTCAAGGAGGCGCCTCCACTCCCACAGATGGATCCGACCTCGACCGTTTGGATCCATGAACACGCTGATCTGGACGCGATCCATACGACTTGCCGCCCCGGGATGGAAGCGACGGTAGAACAGGAATTCGGGAACCTCCCAGAACGTGCCGTACAGGCTCAGCTCCGCCAGGAACACGACGTCCGCGCCCGGGTAAGCGCCCAGGGGTCGCATACTCCGCATGACAGCGGCCCGCATCAACCCGTAGTGGGCGTTGACGTACCCCAAGCGCTCGAGGACCTCGTGAAAGCGCTCGCTGGCCTTCGGGAACGCGAGGTGCAGGCCATCGTCGTAATCCGAGAGGCACCTCCCGTCCTCGTCGATGAACCTCGTCTTCGGACAAGCGAGGACCGCCCCGGGGTCGCGGTCCAGCACCTCGACACAGCGCGCCAGGAGCTCAGGGCCCGCCAGGTCGTCCGCCGAGGTCCACCGGAAGTACTCGCCCGAGGAGAGTTCAAAAGTGCGCCGGAAGTTCCGGTTAGCCCCGAGATTCTGCTCGTTGCAAGCGTAGCGGACGCGTCTGTCCTTCGCGGCATAGGACCGGGCGATGTCGCCCGTGCGATCCGTCGACGCATTGTCGCAGACGATGAGCTCGAAATCTTCAAACGTCTGCGCCAGGAGTGAGTCCAGGGCTTCCCCGAGGTAACGCTCGCCATTGTGCACGGGCACCCCGACGCTCACTCGCGGGCTGGTGCGGGTCACGAGCTGTCGCGGTGGTTGGGACTCACCACGAGCTTGTGCGCGTAGAAGGCCTCGGCGTAACCTGCGGGCGCCGCCGCTTCGATCCCTCGGAGCCGCATGAGCCCGCGGAAGGTGTCGCTCGAGAACCACCGCTTCCCAAGCTGAGACTTGAAGGCCGCGGTGAGGTATTCCGTCTTCAACTGGCACACCGTGTCGTCGAGCGGCACATAGCAATTCGGCGACCCGAGGTCGCCGTCATATTTGGGCAGCTCGTACTCGAGGATGAGGTGATCCCGAAACGTGTTCCAGGTCAGCTCCGAGAGGAGGCGGTGATCTTGATGGCGGTCGCCTCGATAATGGGTGAAGATCACATCGGGCGAAACCGCATGCTTCAGCACCTCGAAGTACTCCTTGATCTCGGCACCGACGTACGGAAAGAATCCGTCACGAAACCGCTTCACGACGACCTGGTGTCGGCACTGCGACTGCAGGAACAGGCCGGCGCTGTGTCGCGCCTCCCGCTCCCGTTCCGGATCCGCGCTGAAGACCACCCAGTGGAAAACGGCCTGCGGGCATGCAGACACAAGCTGGAGTATCGTCCCGCCGCAGCCGATCTCGATGTCGTCCGAATGAGCGCCGAGGCAAAGCACGCGGAGGGACCCCTCCACGTCACGCGCGAGGTCGAGCGCGAGCATCAGCCCGATCGCAGCGCTCCGCGGCGAGCGTGCGGCAGTGGGATCGGCGGCCCGGCGTCCGAGGCCGCTCGGACAGTGGCCGGGCCCGGCCGCTGCCACACGACCCACGGTGCCTCGCCTCGCGCGTACAGATCATCCAGGCGCTGCTTGTCCCTAAACGTGTCCATTGACTGCCAGAACCCGTCGTAACAGTAGGCCAGCAGCTGATTCCGGTCGAGCAGCTGTTGGAAGGCGTCCATCACGAGGTCCTCGCCGCGCCGGAGGTAATCGAAGATGGCCGCCCGGAAAATGAAGAATCCACCGTTGATGCGCAGTCCGGTCTGCTCGACGTCCTGGACGCTCGTTACCTGCCCGTCGTGCTGCGCCACGACGAAGTGACAGCTCAGCTGCGGCCGGACGCAGAGGAAGCTCGCGCTGACGTCTTGCCGCCGGAAATGGTCCAGCTGCGCTGGTAGCGGCAGATCAGTGAGGCCGTCACTATAGTTCGCAAAGAACTCCGCCTCGCCGGCGAGGTAGGGCTCGACCGCCTTCAGGCGCTGCCCAATATTCGCGTTGATCCCCGTGTCGACGAGCGTGATCCGCCAATCGCCGATGTCGCTGTGTAGGAGCTCGAGCCGCCGCCCGCCATCGCTCAGAACGAAGTCGTTCGAGACGCACTCGTCGTAATTCCGGAAATAGTTCTTGATGGCGTCCGCGCGGTGGCCGAGGCAGAGGATGAAGTCCTTGTGCCCGAAGTGGGCGTAATACTTCATCACATGCCAGAGGATCGGGCGGTAACCGATCGGCACCATCGGCTTCGGCACGTTTTCGTCGTAGTCACGCAGCCGCATCCCCATCCCGCCGCAGAACAGGACGACTTTCATGCGCGTAGGCCCCGAGTCAATTCACACTCCCATCGGAGCATTTTCCATACCATATGCGGTCTGTGATGGACCGGCGGCGCGCACTTCTCGTTGTGGCGTCGGTGCGACACTGTCCTCACCGACCCTTCTCCAGCAGCGCGAACGGTGCCGACCGTCACGCGAGCTTCTGGGCGAGCGCTATGAGCGTGTAGCCCAGCCCGGCCCATTCCTTGGCCCGCTCGAGATAGCGCGGCGGGATCACCCAGCCCAGCGCCCTGTTGACCTTGTGCGAGTTGACGAGGCGGAGGAACCCACGCTCGCCGACCGGCATGATGCTGGTCGTGCAGAGGACTCGGAAGCTGCGCCGCAACATCCGCTTCAGCTCGTGGCGATTCGGATAGAGCTTGATGTGCGCATCGGGGTCCGGGCCGCCGGGGTGCCAGCGCTCCATCACTAGGCGATTCGCGGTGGTGATGACGAGGTATCCGCGCGGCTTCAGGATCTGCGCGATGATGTCCAGGTAGCGGGGCGGGTCTTCGACGTGGGCCACCACTTCCTGAGAGACAACCACGTCGAACTGTTCCGCGGGCAGCGACATCTCGAGCACATTGCCCGCGATGAACCGCACGCCGGAGTAGGTCGCCCTCGCGTGCGCGATCGCGGTCTCGGAGAGCTCGATCCCGGTGGCTCGTCCCAAGTGGGATAACTGCTCCGTGAACCACCCCGTGCCGCACCCGAAATCAAGAATCTCGGGATTGGCGAGTCGCAGCGACTTGAGCATCGCGAGCACAGCGTCACCGCGCCGTCGCTGGAAGTCATTTGGGAAGCGCCGCCGGTCCCAACACTCGTCCCAGAAGCGCCGCTGATCGTCGAGCGACGGCAGCGGTGGCTTGGCCGCGGTCATAGACGGGCCGGCATTCGGTCGCTCCGCCACCGGAGCGTCGGGCCCAGCTGCCCCTCCCGCTGGAGCCTTTGGATCTGCTTGATCCGACAGTAGCGGGCTCCGAGGAACTGCTCGCGGGTCAGGCCGTGTCGCTGATACGCCGCGCACAGCTCTGCAATCCCGCGTCGCACCGTCCATTGAGGCCGAAACCCGGCAAGCGTTTCCGTGAGTTTGCTCGAGTCAACCCGATAACACCGCGGATCCGGGCCACCGCCTTCTACATACGTGACGCTACAACCAGGAATGACTGCTTTGACCATCTCGGCAAGCTCCCAGATCTGATGGTTTTCTTCCGTTCTCCCGACGTTGAACGCTTCGTTGTGTACGAGCTCCCTGGGGGCAAGTAGAGCCGCGACGAATGCCCGGCAGACGTCCTCGACATGCACCAACGGCCGCCACGGGGTCCCGTCGCTCTGGATCACGATCTCGCCCGTAGTACACGCAAAGCCCACAAGGTTGTTAACCACAAGATCGACTCGCAGACGCGGGGAGACGCCATAGGCGGTGGCGTTGCGAAGAAAGGTCGGGCTGAAATCGTCGTCTGCGAGCTTCGAGATATCCTGCTCGGCACGGACCTTGGACTCTCCGTACGGTGTGATGGGATGGAACGGAGCATCCTCCCGCAGCAGCTCTTGCCCCGCCACGCCGTATAAGCTGCATGAGGACGCGAACAGAAACCGTGGGACTCCCGCACACTTGGCCAGCTCCGCAAGGCGCACCGAGGCGCGGTGGTTGATGGCGTACGTGCAAGCGGGATTGACGTCGCCGAGAGGATCGTTGGACAGCGCCGCAAGATGGATGACGGCGTCGAACCCGCTGAGTTCCGATTCCCCAACGTCCCGGACGTCGATCGTCAGCGCCGGGCCGTCTGGTGGGACGTCCCCAAAGGTGCAGTCCCCGAACAGGGCGCTGTCGAGGCCAACGACATCGAGCTCCGCTGTTTGCAGCATCGGTACCAAGACCGACCCGATGTAACCCTTGTGTCCCGTTACCAGCACTTTCATCAGGCGGTCTCGGTCAAGGTTTGATCAGGGACCGGACCCTGATATCGGTGACCTCCGCAGTCCGGTCCAAGCCGAGCGCATTGAGCACGACGGCAGCCACATCCCGTGTCTGCAAAAGCCGGTCCGGGTGGTAGGGCCTGCCTTCCAGCTGGTGAATCGCCGCCTGGCGTGCGGTTGCGGTGCGCCCTGGGAACACCGTCAAGACGCGGACACCGTCGGGATTCACTTCTTCGCGGAGGCAGTCGGCCATGGCCTTCAACCCGTGCTGGGTTGCGGAGAACTGCGCGACGTTGGCCCTGGTGGCTAGGCCTACGGTGGAGTTGATGAACACAATTTGGCCTCGAGCGGACCGGATCATGGGCAACAGCGCCCGGGTGAGGGCGTAGGGAGCTCGCAGGTTGACGCGATACTGCTTGTCAAACTCCTCGACGGGGGCTTGTCCAAGCGGGCCCAAGAAGATGATGCCGGCAGAGTGAACCAGTATGTCAAGCTGCCCGCAATCGCGCCGCAGATCCGTGTTCAACTTCGCAATGTCTTGATCGAGACTCAAGTCCGCGCGGTAGCTGAGAACCCGGGAGGTTCTTGCTCGAGCGCACGCCGCGACTTCCTCCAGCCGCTCTAGTTGGCGGCCCACGATGCACAGCGCTGCACCTTGCTCCGCCAAACCCAAGGCGATGGCTTTGCCGATTCCACCGCTCGCTCCTGTGACGACGGCGACCTGACCATCGAAGGTTCCCATGATGAGCGTTCACACGAGAGTCAACAGCGGCCTCGCCGCCGCGTCAGTGAGACTCTGACGCGGAATGCTCAGCGACGAATCCATCCATCGGCCGGGGCAGCGTGTCATAGAGCAGGCACATCTCTTCGGGAATGTACGAGAGATCTGTCGCGCGCAGGTAATCCCGCATGGTGGTTCCTGTACACTCGGAGTCAAGGTTCGGCGCACCGCGACGGGCCACGACGTCGTCGATATGTACCGTCCGAAAATCGATGCTGAACCGGGTACGCCCTGAAACGTTGGGTACGGTCGAATGCATGTGGGCGGCCGAGAAAATGATGATCCCCCCCACTCTGGGGATGACCCGGAGCTGCGGATCGAGCTCTAGTGGCTCCTCGGCGTGAGGCTGCGTGCGGGTATCGGTCTTGATGTGTTTAGCCGCGTTCTTCCGGCCCTCTCGGTTCCACTCAACGTAGTTGTAGCTCCTCGATCCGTTGCGAACCGCCCGGCTCCAGTAGGCGGGATGGAACGCCATGGCGTTCTCAGGCACGATCTCGTAGACGGGTAGCCACCAGTTCAGCTGGCAAAAGGGCGCCGAATACCAGGTATCGCGGTGCGGGTGAAAGGCGTAGGCGATTCCCGAAGTGAGGTAGCTGTCACTCGTCGCCGTCCTCAGTCGCGGCACGTCGAAGTACGTCTTGGTCAACTCGCACCCCAACTCACGCAGGATTTCCCGGATGCACTCCTTCGACCTGGGATGATGGATGAACCTCGGCTTCAGCTCGGCCAGCAGTGCGGCATACTCCTCGACTGGCATGCGCTGCTGCGCCAGTTCGGGATCCAGCGGGCCAAACGCCTCCTGAATCAGCTCGCGCGCAACATCGCACAGCGCCAAGGAGCTCGAGCAGGGGGAGTACAGGAACAGCTGGCCGCTGTAGAGGCGCTCGCGCCGCAGGTCGTCGCTTATGGCAGGATCAACAAAAACGCTGTTCACCGGTGTCCCTCCTGTGTCACCGCGCTAGCCGGCAGGTCGGAAGCTTGGATGTGCAAGACGTATGCGCGGCGGCACTCGCAATAAGCGCTTCGGCCGAATTAGCTTGCGCGTTTATGGGAACCAGAGAACGTCGCACGTGTTGCGACCGCGCAACGGCCTTGTGCGGCTGCACAACGACCTTGCCGCTACGGGGGAGCGCTCGCGTTGCCTCTCGAAGTCACTGCGACCTCCGCCAACAGGCCCTGCGCCATAAGTGCATCTGCGGCCGCTCTGATGGTGTCGAATCTCATCTGCGCGCGCTCGGCAATGTCCAGCAAGCTACGGCTGCCATCGGAGAGGCTCAGAACCCACAGCAGGGCCAGCTCCTCCACCCGCTCCCCCGCTTGCCCGCCGATCGCGCCGTAGAGGCCGCGCCGGCCCAGCTGGGGCTCGCCCTTCGGATTCCGGTTCAGGTAGGTCTGATTGCCTTCCAGCACGTCGAATACGCTGCGACACGTCGCGTAGGAATCCGCGAGGGCCTCGGGTCGCACAAAGTCGAGGTTGTCGGCGGATGTGTGGTACTCCGGAAATCGACCGCCGGGGGTGCGGGAGAGGCGTCCCACGGGCAAATCGAACCCGGGGGAGCAGAACTGGCGCTCGTCGTACCCGTACGGCGAGAAGTCCTCAACGTCGTGCGCTTGCCCCGAGTGCTGGAGCACGTGATGCACGGCCCGGTCGATCTCCGCGTTGCCCCGCCGGCTCCGCTTGTAACTGAGATGTCCGGCGTCGCCCACGCAACTGAGCACCAGGCCGTGCTGAACCCTCGAGACGTCCGCCTCGTGCAGACACAGCCAGGTGATCGCGCCGATGGTCCCGGGAGCAAAGAGGAAGCGGTAAGAGTACCGTTGCCTCACCGGTCGCAACTCCCTCGCGAGGAATGTGGCGAGCGCGACCGCCGAAAGATTGTCGTTGCACAGAGATGGATGGCAGATGTGCGCGGAGACCAGCACCTCGGCGGCACTGGCGCCTGGGAGATAACATGCGCCGTAGGTGAGGTGCCCCGGCGCAAGCGTCGCGTCGATGCAGACCTCGTACTCGCCCTCGCGGAGCTCGCTCAACTGCCTGTGGCTGAGGCAGAACCCCCAATCTTCTTTGTAGTACGAAGTGCGATACGGAATCCAGTCGGGCTGCGCTGGCAGGGTGTGGAGATGCGCCTTGAGCTCCTCCAGCGACACGGTGCGGTGCACCGGCACGCTGTAACTCATCACGTGAAGATTCGATCGCCGGAAATCGATGACCCGTTCGCCTTGCGCGTTCTTGACGTAAGCGTCCCGGATGTTCCACTCATTGGGAACCGTCCAGTCGAACACCGGCGTGCCGCTCGGCACTTCGTGAACGGTCAGCGGAATGTGGCGCTGGAGCACGCGGAGCGTGTCTCGCACGCCGTTCCCCGTGATGCTGCGACACATCGGGTACAGTTCTGCGATGAGCCGATGCAACTCGCAACCGACTCGATCCAAATCGCTCGGGGAGCGAGCGCCAGCGGCTGTCAACGGCGGACGAGCGGAAAGTCCGGATACGTCGCGTCCCGCTCCAGGACGACCGGGTGCGCGATCGGCCACTGGATGCCGAAGGCGGGATCGTTGTAGCGCACGCCGTGAGAGAACTCCGGCATGTAGCACTCCGACATCTGATGGAAGAGTTCTGTGTCGTCGGCGAGCGTCTGAAACCCGTGCGCCAAGCCCTCGGGGACATACAGCATCGTGCGGTTCTCGGAAGTCAATTCCACCGCCACGTGCTGGGCGAACGTGGGCGAGTCCGGCCGCAGATCGACGACGACATCGTAGATCGCACCCGCGGTGCACCGGACCAGCTTGGCCTCCGCATGGGGGGCGAGTTGGTAGTGCAGCCCCCGGACGGTACCCCTCCTCCGATTGAATGAGATGTCGCACTGCACGATCCGTGGATTCAGGCCGTGCGCCGCGAACTCTTGTTCGCACCACATGCGCGCGAAGAACCCGCGAACGTCCTCTTTCCGCTCGGGCGTGATGAGGAACACCGCTGCCAGGGGCGTCGCCGTGAAGATCACACGAACACGCGCACCGCGGGAATCGGCACGACGAACTGCCCACCCCACTCGCGGACGTAGGCGATCTGCTCCACGATCTCGTCCTTCAGATTCCACGGGAGAATCAGCACGTAGTCGGGCCGCGTTTCCCGAATGCGCTCCGGCGGGTGGATGGGGATGCGCGTCCCCGGGAGATACTTCCCCTGTTTGTACAGGCTGCGATCGACAGTGTAGTCGAGGAAGTCGGTCCGGATGCCGCAATAGTTCAGCAGCGTGTTCCCCTTGCCGGGCGCGCCATACCCGACGATCGTCTTCTCAGCTCGCTTCGCCGCGATGAGGAACTCGAGCAGCCTACGCTTCGTCTCCTGCACGCGCTCGGAGAACGAGCCATAGTAGGCTAGCCCCGACAGCCCGGCCTCTTCTTCCTGGCGCACCAGGTCCGTCACGCGCGGCGTCAGCGGCTTGGAAGAGTCCTCCGCATGGCATGCGTAGACGCGCAGCGAGCCTCCGTGCGTCGCGATCTCCTCAACGTCGAACAGCACCAAACCGTGCGCCGCCAGGATCCTACGGACCGCGAGCAGCGAGAAGTAGGAGAAGTGCTCGTGGTAGATCGTGTCGAACTGGTTCTCCGCGACGAGGCGCATGAGGTGGGGGAACTCCATCGTGATCACGCCCCGCGGCGCGAGCAGGTGTTTCATCCCGGCGACGAAGTCGTTGAGGTCGGGCACTTGGGCCAGCACGTTGTTACCGACCAACAGGTCCGCCCGGCGCCCCTCAGCCGCGACCTCCCGCGCGGTGTCGCGCCCGAAGAATCTGACGAGGGTCGGCACTCCCTTCCGCTCAGCTTCCCGCGCGATGTTCGCCGCGGGCTCGATGCCCAGAGTCGGGATGCCTCGGCGGACGAAGTCCTGCAGCAGGTAACCGTCGTTGCTCGCCACTTCCACCACGTAGCTGTGCGGCCCGAGCGCGAACCGGTCCACCATCGCGGTGACGTAACGTCGTGCGTGCTCTAGCCACGAGTCCGAATACGAGGAGAAGTACGCGTACTCCGTGAACAGCACTGCGGGGCTCACATACTCCCTTAACTGCACCAGGAAACACTGGTCGCAAACGTAGACGTGCAGCGGATAGAACGGCTCCATCTCGTCGAGCCGCTCGGCGCTCACGTAGCTTTCGCACAGCGGTGACATGCCTAGGTCCACGAACGTGTGCCGCAGCAGGGCGCGACAGAACCGGCAGCATCCGGGCGCCTCGGGATGCTGCGATAGCGGGGCGAATCCGGCCTGCCGGCTGACTGGGTCGGACGTGCTGACAGGCACCGTTAGTCCTAGTGGTGACTTGAGTTGTCGGCAGCCAGAGCCGCAAGATGAATGCCACCGGGCTGGGCAGGCTCTCGGCGCGAGCTGCAGGCTGGTACGCTTCCGGTACACTTCTTGAGAAGTGCCGCTGGAACGCATCCCCCGTCCCCCGCACGGCCGCGGAAAGCGAGCAATGAGTCCACGATACGACGTTGCGATCGTCGGCGGTGGCATCGTCGGTCTCGCGACCGCCTTGGCGCTGGTCCAGCGCAGCCGAGGCTCGGTCGTCGTGCTGGAGGCAGAAGGCAGGCTGGCGGCGCACCAGAGCGGGCACAACAGCGGCGTGATCCACTCCGGGCTCTACTACAAGCCCGGATCGCTGAAGGCCCAAACCTGCACCGCGGGACGTGAAGCGCTGTATCGCTTCTGTCTTGAGGAAGGGATCCCGCACCGCCGCTGCGGGAAAGTCGTGGTCGCGACGCGACCGGAGCAGCTCGCCCTGCTCGAGCTGCTCGAGCAGCGGGGACGCGCGAACGGCCTGCAGAGGCTCCGTCGGCTCGGCTCAGAGGCGCTCCGCGAGCGGGAGCCCGAGGTCGCGGGACTGGCGGGGCTGTGGGTCGAGGAAACAGGCGTGGTGGATTTTGCCCTGGTTGCGGCCGCGTACGCCCGCCAAGTGGAGCGCGGCGGCGGCGACATCAAGACGAACGCCCGCGTAACCGACGTGCGGCGAGAGGCGAACGGTCTCCACATCGAAACGGAGGTTGGCCCGGTGCGCGCGGGACTCCTCGTCAACTGCGCCGGCCTGCACGCTGATCGGCTGGCGCGCATGTGCCACCTGGATCCGCAGGTCCAAATCGTGCCGTTCCGGGGCGATTACTACGAACTCGTGCCCGAGCGTCGAGCGATGGTCAGGGGTCTGATCTACCCCATGCCCGACCCGGCCCTCAGCTTTCTCGGCGCCCACTTCACTCGCACGATCGACGACCGCGTTGAGGCGGGTCCCAATGCGGTCCTCGCCTTCAGTCGAGAGGGGTACGCACCCTGGACGCTGTCTCCACGGGATTTCGCCGAGACCCTCGCCTTTCCGGGGTTTTGGCGGCTCGCGCGCCGCTACTGGCGGACCGGTCTCGCCGAGCTGCATGGCTCCCTCACCAAGCAGCGCTTCGTCCGCTCGCTGCAACAGCTCGTCCCACGCGTCGGGTCGGACGATCTGGTGCGGGGGCAGAGCGGCGTCCGGGCCCAGGCCGTCGACCGCGCCGGGCAACTGGTCGACGCCTTCCATGTGGTGGTCGGGAAGCGAACCCTCCATGTGCTGAACGCGCCCTCGCCCGCCGCTACCGCCTCCCTCGCGATCGGCGGTGCGGTGGCACGGCAGGTGCTCGAACAGCTTTAGCGACGGTGGCGGAAGCCACGCCCGTGGCGTAGGTGCATCACCCCAGGTGGCCAGCCCGACTTGGGGCCGGAGCGGCGTGCTGGCCTCACAGGTCTCTGCGCCTGAATGCGGCGCCAATGCCCTCCGCGGTACGCGTGGCCAGCGCGGAAATGGTCAGCGCCGGGTTGACGGAGCCGCACGTCACTAACACGCTCCCGTCGCCGATGAAGAGGTTGGGTACATCGTGCGCCCGACACCACGGGTCCACCACCGACGTTGACGGGTTCGTGCACATGCGACAGGTGCCGAGGTAGTGCGCCGACTCGCCAGGCCCGTGCTCATTTCCCCAGATTTCTATCGCCCCCGCGGCTTCCAAGAG
>VBAP01000046.1:0-2401 GCA_005882335.1 Candidatus Segetimicrobium genomatis | reverse complement strand
GACCCTGTTGACCAAGTGGGGCACGGGCAAGCCGAAGTTATCCTGGACGATGGGATCCAACGTCACGTGGTTGCGCACATCGGGCAACTGCTCACCTATCGAGGCGACGCCCGTGAAGTGGGCGAAGAGTTGCTTAGTGCGAGCCTTGTGTTCGGTTCCCCAACCCGGAACGCGCTGCGCCACGGACAGCGGCCAATGAGAGCTATTGGTCACCACAATCGTCCAGCCACGCGCAAAGTTGTTGCGCGCGTTGGTTGCATAATAGTCCTGGATCAGACCGCCGGAGGGAGCGCCGCGCCACGGGTCTAGACGCTCGGAAAACAGTCCGTACGCGAAGACCCCGAGGTGCTCCGTGAAGTACTTCCCGACCAGTCCGCTGGAGTTGGCCAAACCGTCCGGAAACCGGCTCGAAGTACTCAGCAACAGCAGTCTGGGCGTCTCAACTGCGTTGCCCGCCGCCACGATCGCCCGCGCACTGATTTCCTGTTCACGTCCCGCTGCGTCAAAGTAAATCACGCTCCGCGCTTTGCCATCGGGCCCGACGGTGATCTCACGAGCCATGCATCCGGGTCGAATGTCCACCCGTCCCGTGGCTTGGGCCTTGAGCACGTAGGTCACGTCAATGCTGGACTTGGCAGCGATGGAGCAGCCCAGGTGACACGTGCCAGCACCTATGCAGGCCGGCCGGCCGTTCCAGGCCTTGGTGGGAATGGCGAGGGGATCACGCACCATGTGCAGTCCCAGCCTATCGGCTCCACGCTTCACCACCTTGCTGGCGCAGTTGAACGCATGTGGCGGGGTGGGATAAGGCTTGCTGCGGGGGGGGTCGAAGGGGTTGGCCTGGGCGCCGTCCGGCCCGGAAACGCCGAGTTCATACTCGACCTGTGTATAGAAGGGCTCAAGATCCTGGTAACTGATCGGCCAGTCATCGGCCACCCCATCCTCGCTGCGGACTCGGAAATCGGATTCGTGTAATCTCGGAGAAATGGCCCGGTAGTGGAGGGTTGAGCCCCCGACACCCTTCACGCGACTGTACGCAAACGAGTCTCCTCTGGGCAACGTATACCGATCTCTGCGATCGTCGTCGGGAGCGAAGACAGTCTTCGCTCTCATCTCAAAATCCACCGTGTCGGTGTGGTAGTCAGTCGTTGGGTCATAGCGCCTGCCGGCTTCCAGCACCACGACCGATAAGCCCGCCTCGCCAAGCTCCTTGGCAATCACGCCACCTCCAGCGCCACAGCCGATGACAACCACGTCTGTAGTCTGCTTGTGCGGCGGCAAATTCACCAAACGAGGACTCCTCGCTAGCTCTGCGTTTCGGCTGCTCGCGCCCGCCAACGCCGGTCGAGTAGGTCAGGGTATCCTTGCGGCATGGGTGGACCGTCGTAGTCGAGCCAAACCCAACTCACTGGATCTGTGTAGAAGGCCTGCAAGACATCCTCGACAAGCCTTGGGAAGATCTCCACGGCCGGGAACAGACCGCTCCATTTGTGGTAGAGGATGACGGTCCTGTTCCTGATCTTGGCCGTTAGCGAAGTCGGCGTGGACCACTTGTGGTGCAGCCGGTCGATGCACTGAAGCAGATGCACCTGATGCTCTCGCGACAATTCGACGAACGCAGACTTGTATTCGTCCTTCGCCAGGTGATCCAACGCGAGTAACCCGCGCGCATAGAGGGCCTGCCGGCAGGGCGAGCCTGCCGCGAGCCGATCGACCGTCTCCACTGCGGATCGACCCAGCAGCGCCATCTGTTCGGCGCCGGGGCCTGTTGCGTCCGACGGCGCAATCAGATTGGCCAAGGTCTCCACGAGTGCGGACTCGCCAGCGGTGAACCAACGGAGCCCTTCGCGGGGGCGCTCCCGCCGGCGCCGTGCTAATGCCTTTGCTTGCTTCGGGGAGAGCAGCATCACAAATGCTCCCAGCTTTGTCTCACTGAATTCCAAAAACCCCCTCACCAGATGGAGCGCGACCACGCCAGACGCATCCGCATAGCGGGCCAGCTTGGACCCGGCCCGTCGAATCGCCCCCCGGGCTCGGGGAGACTGCGGATCAGACATGTCGGACGTCCCGCGCTGATTCGAGTCGCGCCATTGGCACAGGCCGTGAACTCATCCGTTCGGCCTCGCCAGGGCAGCCATCTGCTCGTCCACAGCGCCCACGCGGCTCCCCTCCTCCAACAATCGGAATACCCGGTCGTATTCCCTTGCCAAGGCCTGTCGCAAGAGCGGCGTCCGCTGCGCGAGTTCTCTGCGAATAGTCTGGGTTCTGGACTCCATCGCCACGAAACGTTCCGCCAATGCATTGGGATCAAAGGAAGTGATGTCCACCACGTAGTCGGACTGCCCAACTTGGGCCATGAGGTCACCTGTCTTCCCGTAGTAGGCAATGGCGAGGACTGGCC
>VBAP01000045.1 GCA_005882335.1 Candidatus Segetimicrobium genomatis | reverse complement strand
GCTACCATCGGGCGGCTCTCGTTATTCTCAAAGGCGATGCCAACTACCGCCGATTGCTAAGCGATGCGCATTGGGCGCCAACCGCTCCATTCTCGAAGGTCACCGGCTACTTCTCGGCTCCACTGGTTGCTCTGCGAACTCTCAAGGCCGAGATCATCGTCGGGCTGGCTCCAGGGCGAGCCGAGCGGCTGACAGCGGAGGATCGGGAGTGGTTGGTAAATGGCCGACGAGGCGTCATCCAGGCGCGGCTCCCGAACTGAGGTAGCGTTCTAGACGGAGACCTGGCGAGTAGCCTCGCAGTCGCCATGAAGCTGGGCCCGAGGAGGGAAAAGAACAAATCGTGACGCACGCCACGACCTTTCCCAGACTCTTTTCGTCTTTTCCTGTCCGTGCCTTCGTCCTGAAGAATCGGATCGTCAGCACCTCGCACGACGCTCACTTTGGCGTGAATGGCCTCCCGACGGACCGGTATATCCGCTATCACGTGGAGAAAGCGAAGGGGGGCGCGGCAATGGTGCAGGCCTTCGGGACTACGAGCGTCCATCCAACCTCTCCCGGGGGCGCCGGCAACATCAACAACTGGGACGACAGCATCATTCCGCCTTTTCGGACCCTCGCGGAGCAGGTCCACGCCTACGGGGCTATCATTACCTGCCAACTCGTTCACAGGGGGCGCCGCGCCACCAGCGCGGTGACCAGGATACCGCTCCTTGCCCCCACGGACCAGCCGAATGAGCGGACAGGGGAGACTCCTCGTGCGATGTCGCACGAAGACATCAAGATGGTGATCGACGCCTACGCGGCGGCCGCCGAGCGGACCTGCCGCGCGGGATTCGACGGCGTCGAGATTGCCATGTTTGGCGACATGCTGCCCGACGAATTCCTCTCCCCTGCGGTGAACACCCGCACCGACAAATACGGAGGAACCTTGGAGCACCGCTTGCGGTTCCCCACAGAATTACTCCTCGCCGTCCGCGAAGCCATCGGTCGTGATCGGCTGCTCATCGTGAGGCTCAGTGGCGATGATTTCCTCCCAGACGAGCTGACTCTGTCGGAGCGGATCTCGGTGGCCCGACACTTCGAGGCGCTCGACATCGTCGATCTGTTCTCCATAACCGGCGGGACCGTCAAGACCCTCCAGGGACGCCCCAGGCACGTCCCGTCGTCCTACTTCCCGCACGGCGTCTACCTTCCACTGGCCCGCGCTTTCAAAGCCCAACTGCGCGCACCCATCCTCTACGCCGGTCGGATCGTCCACCCCGAAGAGGCGGAGGCCGCGCTGGCCGAAGGCGCCGCGGACCTCATCGGTATGACCCGGGCTATCATCGCCGATCCCGAGATGCCACGGAAGGCTGCGGAGGGCCGAATCGAAGACATCCGGCCGTGCGTTGGCGCAAACGAGGGATGTATCGGCCGGCTGTATCAGGGCCTTCCCATCGAGTGCGTCCACAACCCGCTGATCGGCCGGGAAGCCGAACTGGCGGATCTCCACCTCGCCCCAATGCGACGGCGTGTCGTGGTGATCGGAGGGGGTCCGGCGGGATTGGAGGCCGCGCGGGTTGCGGCCGTACGCGGCCATGAAGTGATCCTTGTCGAACGCCGCGCACAGCTTGGTGGACAGGTGCTGACGGCCGCTCAGGCTCCAGGGCGTGGGGAGTTTGCTGGAATCGTCCACTGGCTGGAACGCCAATTGAGGAAGCTTGACGTCGACATTCGGCTGGGCGTTGAAGCCAGCCCTAACGACGTCCTTGCTCTGGGGGGAGAGGTCACGATTCTTGCCACGGGCGCTCTCCCGCGCATGCCCAACGCCAGGATCGCCCCAGGGACCCGGCTGCTTACAGTCACCGATGTACTCGATGACCACATCACTCCATCCAGGCACGTTCACATGATTGTCGAGGATCCCCACATGGCCGGCCCTACGACGGCCGATTTCCTCGCCGCGCGAGGTCACGCCGTCACGATCCTTACCCCTTCCTACACGGTTGGAGAAGCTCTTGATGATACGCTCAAACCAATCATCCTGGAGCGGCTCCTCGCTCAAGGCGTTCGCCTTGTGCCGCTGCATCGAGCCATCGAGATCCATCCGGACCGCATCGTCGCTGTGCATACGCTCACGGGTGAGCGCGCCACATTTGAGGCAGAATCCATCGTCGTGGCCAGCGGCGGCCGCGCCAACGACAGCCTCTTCGACGCACTTCGGGGGCGGATCGCCGCTCTTTTCGTAGTGGGAGACGCCGTGGCGCCGCGACGCGTCCACGACGCCGTTCTAGAGGGGACTCGGGTAGGCAGGCAGGTCTGACGCGATGGGGGACCTACTGATTCTGCTTTCGGCAGTATTGTTCGGGTTCTCCCCAATCCTCATTAAGGTGGCGTACTCTTATGGCGTAACGCCGCTGACGGTGCTCGCGCTGCGCTACGCGATTGCCACGATCCTTTTCTGGGGCGGCGTCGCGGTTCTGGGTGTTCGCCTCCGCTTCCCGCGGCATGCCATCCTCGCCCTTGTGGCCATGGGGCTGACTCTGGTACCCGTACAGATTTTCTCGTTCCTCCTCGCCCTGGCGTACCTCCCCGCCTCGTCAGCCTCCGTTCTCGCGTATGTCTACCCGCTGCACGTCGCCTGGATGGGGTGGGTCTTTCTCCGGGAGCGGATTCGGTGGGAAGAGGTGGCCCTGCTGGTCGCGGTGGTAACAGGCGCAATGCTGGTTGCCGGGCAGACCCCCGTGATCAGCGCACGCCCGGGCTTGGTCGCCATCAGCGTGGCTACCTTGAGCAACGCCCTCTATTACATCGCTGCACGCCGGATGCTGCGCGACATCCTCCCGCTCCCTGCGCAGGGTATCCTCCTGGCGGCCGGTGCGGCGGTGTTCGTATCTGCCGGCGCCATGACCGGTCGGCTCTCCTTGGCGCTCCCGCTGCCTGCCCTTCTCGCCATTTTCGGGACGGCCGTTCTCGGATCTCTCCTGGCGCCATTGTTAGTCCTCGGCGGCCTGCGCGTACTACCGGCCGCGCGGGCGGCCATGTTGGGTACCGTGGAGCCGGTAGTTACAGTCTTGCTCAGTATCCTCTGGCTGGGGGATCGTGTGTCATTCATCCGGGCGGTAGGAATGGCACTCGTGCTGGTGGGGATCGGGTTGGCCCATGTGCGCCGGCCGCTCTAGCTCCGGCGGCGTCCGCGAGGGTCGAGGAGATCCCGAATCCCGTCGCCGAGAAAATTGAACCCCAGGACAGTGAGAAAGATCGCGAGGCCTGGGAATGCGGCGACCCACCATTGGGTCAACAGTTCACGCCCGGCGCTGACCATCGCCCCCCATTCCGGGGTCGGGGGCGTCGCGCCGAGTCCGAGAAAGCTCAGGCCGGCCGCAGTGACAACGGCGGATCCCAGATCGATTGTCGCAAGGACGACCATGTTGGAGAGGATATTGGGCAGGATGGCGCGCAGGAGGATCCCCGCGTCAGTCTGTCCTATGGCCAGAGAAGCCTCCACGTATTCCATTCGCCTGACCACCAGTGTCTCGCCTCGCGCCAGTCGCGCATACGGAGGCCACCAGACAAGCAGCATCGCCAGGCCGGCGTTGGCCAGCCCCGATCCCAGCGCTACGACGATTGCCATGGCCAGGATGATCGAGGGAAACGCCATCACTATTTCGGTAGCCCGCATGAGCAGCTCGTCGGCCCAGCCTCCGAAATATCCGGCAACCATTCCGGTAAGCATCCCAAGGACTCCCGCGAGCACCACGACGGTGAGGGCGAGACTAAGAGTGTAGCGCCCGCCGAAGAGCACGCGGGTGAAGACGTCGCGGCCCAAGTCGTCGGTCCCGAAGGGGTGGCGTATCGAGGGGGGGTGGAAGGCCTCCTCCAGATGCTGCTCGTCCAGCCCATAAGGGGCCAGAGGCGCCGCGATCGCTCCCACGAACCACACGCCGAGGACGAGGATTCCAATGATCGTCCCAGCGTTGCGGCCACCATGCCCAGGGCGGAGGAGTGCGCGCCTCTCCACGTTCCCTAGCCGTATCGGATGCGGGGGTTGACCAAGGCGTACAGCATGTCGACGAGCAAATTGATCATGAGATAAAAGACCCCCACGAAGAGCGCGACGCCCATGACAGCGGGGAAATCCAGGCTGGCTGCGGAGGAAAACGCGTAGCGGCCTAGCCCCGGCCAGGAGAAGATTGTCTCCGTCAGCACGGTGCCTGACAGTAGCTGCGCGTAGAGTGTGCCGCCCACGGTGAGGATCGGAATGAGCGCATTCCGCAGGGCATGGCGAAGGACAATGACGAGCTGCCCCAGCCCCTTCGCCTGAGCGGTCCTGATGTAATCCTGTTGAAGCGCCTGGAGCATGCTCGCACGGGTAATCCTTGTAACGTACCCAACGCCGACGGTGGCCAGCACGATAACTGGCAGAACGAAGTGGTGCAGCGCATCCAGGAAGAGGTCCACCCTTCCATGCAGGAGGCTGTCTACGAGATACATCCCCGTGATCCGTTCAGGGGGAGCCAGCCCGACAGTGAGTCGTCCCGGCGGCGGAGCCCACCCCAGGTGGAAGTACACGATGGAGACCAAGAGGATTGCGAACCAGAATGTCGGTACGGCGACGCCCACAATGGAAACGGTTCGGGCGAGCCAATCGATCCATGAGTCGCGCCGGATCGCCGCCAGGATCCCTAACCCTATGCCGATGATGAACGCAACAATCGTGGAGAGAGTGGCTAATTCGATCGTGGCCGGCAGTGACAGCGCGAGTTCGGTGAGCACGGGCCGGTGGGTCGAGATCGATGTCCCGAGATTCCCACGGACGAGGCTGCCGAGGTAGACGACATACTGAATGCCCAGGGGTCTATCAAGGCCCCACCGTTCCCGAAACCCGCGGACCAGCTCCCGATTTTGAGCGGCCCGGTCCCCGAGATTGATCAGCACGAGGTCGGCGGGAAGAAGATGCGAGATCAGGAAGGTGATTAGTGTGATTCCAATCAACGTCGGCACGCTGATGATGAGCCGACGGAGCAGGTAGCGCAGCATCCGGACGGGAGGTGCAGGCCTCCTGCCCGCACCTCCCGGACCTCACCGGTTACTTCCGGCGCAGCAGCTCGAACTCGAGGAAGAACAACGGGTGATACCGGAAATTCGCAAGATCTGCCCGGGCTGCTGTCAGGTTCGTTGGCTGGACAAGAAACACGTAAGGACTGTCGGGAGCAGCCAGGAGCTCATTGTACTGCGCGTACAGTGACGCTCTCTGCTGAGCGTTGCCCGTCATGCGAGCCTCTTCTACGAGTCGCTGCCCATCAGGAGACTCCCAGCGCAGGCGGCGGTTGATGAAGCCTGTCACAAAATACGACCAGTTATCCGGGTCCATGAAGTCGGGGAACCAAAAGCCGATGGCAGTCTCCGGTTTCCCCTGACGGTACTGGGTGAGGAAGATTGACTGTTGCAGTGGTTCGAGCCGTAAGTCGATTCCAATCTTCTCCAAATCCGTACGCAGTTTCTGCGCCAGTCGGTCAAGCGGAAGGGCCCCGTAATTCGCGCCAGATGCCCATGTCAGCGAGACGCTCGCTCGAGACACGCCCGCCTCCCGCATCAAGGCAGTCGCCTTCGTGGAATCGAACGGATACAGCAGGGCTCTGTTTTGCGTCTCTGTAAAGCCGAGCATCGCGGGCATCATGATGCTGCTGATCCGTCGCCCATGTCCCCGCATGATTTGCTTCACAATCGCATCGTAGTCGATAGCGTACTTGACTGCTTGGCGCACCTTTGGGTTGTTCCAAGGCGCCAGACTGGTGTTCAACCCCAGGTACACGGTCCATGCGGACGGATCTTCAAAAACCTGAATCCCGGGTTTGCCCATGAGGCTCTCCGCCTGGTCGACACTGAGGTCGAGAGCGAGGTCGGCGTCGCCGCGTTGGACCATGAGGGCTTGAGTGCTCGGGTCCTTGACATGCCTGATGATGATCTGCCGGAAGAACGGTTTGGGCCCAAAGTAGCGGTCAAACCTCTCCAGCACAATTTCGGTTTCCCGGGTGTAACGGATCAGGCGGTAGGGACCGGACCCGGCTGAGCTCGTGTTGAACCATTGCTCAGCTTTGTCGTTCGTATCTGCTCCCACCGCTTCAACACCCCCCTGTGCCTTGACCGTCTTGCTATCGACGATGGAGAATACGCCGGCCGTCAGGGCTGCGAGGAAGGAGGCGTCCGGATCGTTCAACTCGATCCTCACCGTGCGAGGATCGAGGACCTCCACGGATTTGATGGGATCGGCGAGGAAGGATCCATACCCTTTGATGTTCTTGGCGCGCAGCAGGGAGAAGCGGACATCTTCCGCCGTCGCCGGGTTCCCGGCGTGAAAGACGGCGTCCGAGCGCAGTTTGAACGTATAGACTCGCGCGTCGGAACTCACCGACCAGGATTCGGCTAGGTCAGGGTCCACCTTCCAGAAGTTTGGTGCACGCTGCCTGACGAGCCGGCTGTAGACGGGGAACTGCAAGAAGACGCCGCTGATATCGTAGGACTTCGAAGGGTCCGGCGTCCGGATATCCGAAATGTCTTTGGCGATGATCAGCACATCGGTGCGCTGAGCGCTTGCCGGGAGCATGTTCAGGGATGTCGCCACGAATACGGCAGCCGCAATCACAACAGCCGAACGGATCCAGCGAACGTTCATCTGATGTTCCCCCTTTTGCCTTGTCTTCGCCTTCCGTGGTCGTGCCTGGCGAGATGCTCTAAGAGGCAAGAGTCACAATTCTTGCGCAATAGTCTCACCGACGCAGGAAGACCTTGACCCGCAAGGAAATATACCGAACATCACAAAGGCTCGTATACAGTTCCAACGCCTATTTCTTTCTCCTCCCATGGGACTACCTCAAGTGATGCAGGCCGTCGTTATTCCTGTCCATGGCGACGCGTCGGTTCTGCGATATACAAAGGTGCCTACTCCCCAGCCGGGGCCCGGTGAGGTCCTGGTCAAGGTTGGCGCCGTTGGTCTCAACCACCTGGACATCTTCGTCCGTCGCGGTATGCCGGGGAAGGCCGTCCTCTTGCCGCACATCTCAGGCGCCGATGTCGCGGGAGTGGTAGTGGCGGCGGGTCCCGGGACGAGCGAGGCGCCCATGGGACAGCGCGTGCTGGTCGATCCGGCGGTGCCGAACGGGGCGATCGGGGAGGATCTGCCCGGTGGGATGGCCGATTACGTCAAGGTCCCCGCTGCCAACCTCATCCCACTCCCCGACCACGTCTCCTTCGAAGAGGCGGCCTGCCTGCCCATCGCCTATGGAACTGCCTGGCGCATGCTGATCACACGCGCCTGCCTCCGGCCCGGCGAGACCGTGTTCATTCTGGGTGCCAGCGGCGGGGTGGGCACGGGAGCGGTGCAGATTGCGAAGCTGGCCGGAGCCCGTGTCATCGCCGGCACCGGGAGCCCGAGCAAGGCCCAGCGCCTGCGGGAGATCGGCGCGGACGATGTCGTGGAGACCGGCGACGGCGCCTTCGACCGCAAGGTATGGGCCCTCACCGGGAAGCGGGGCGTGGACGTGGTCGTGAACTACACCGGCGGCGACACCTGGATTCCCAGCATCCGCGTGCTGCGCAAGGGCGGGCGGCTCGTCACGGTCGGCGCGACCGCCGGCTACGAGGCGTTAATCGACGTCCGCTACGTCTGGGTGCGGGAGCTGAACCTCCTGGGGTCCGACGGTTGGACGCCGGAGGAGCTGCGCACCCTGTGCAGGGTGACGTGGGAAGGGCGCATCCGTCCGATCATCGACCGCGTCCTCCCGCTGAGCCAGGCTGCCGAAGGAGAGGAGGCTCTGGAGCGCCGGGAAGTCTTCGGAAAGGTTATCCTTCGTCCCGACTGATTCCCGGACCCTCCGATCACTATGTCCAACGAGGCGTCGCGCTCGATTGACCTCTCGGCGCTCAACGAGGACTCGCCGTTTCACCGCCTGCTCGGCCTTACCGTGAGCCGAGCGACGCCCGGCGAGGTGGAGGTCGTCATGCCGTACTCCGACCGCCTCCTGGCAAACACCACCTCGCCCTACATCCACGGGGGCGCGATCGCGACCCTCATCGACGTGGCCGGCAACTTCGCTGTCATCGCCGCGATCGACCGGGACATCCCCACCATCGACCTCCGGGTCGACTACCTCCGCCCCGTCCGCAAAGGGGCCCTGCGCGCCGTCGGACGGACGGTAAAGGTGGGCCGACGCTTGGGCATCGCCGACGTGGAGGTCTTCGACGAGGACGGGCAGATCGTGGCCATCGGCCGGGGACTCTTCAGCACGGTCTGAACGCAGGTCGCCATGGGCCTGTCACAGGGAGACACGGGGGAGCAGACGATGGATCCGATCCTGCACAATGAACTGACGCGGCGCCGGGGGGTCGCGTGGCAGGAGGTGGAGGCGCGGGATGCGCGTGCGTTCATCGTCTACGCCACCGACGGCCGAGGCCAGAACATCCGCTACCTGACCAACTTCTCTCCCATCTACGGCGACGCGCTGTTCGTGATGACCCCGCGACGTCATGGCTACCTGCTGAACTTCGACTGGGAGATCCCCCGCGCGCGCGAGGACACCGGCTTGGAGGAGTTCACCGCTTCCTTTGACCTGGTCGGGGAGGTAGGCTCACTCCTGCGCGACCTCGAGGTCACGCGAGGGCGTGTGGCCACCATCGGCTTCGACCGGATCCCGCACCCGATGTTCATGGACCTCGCCGCCCGCCACCCCGGGATCGAGTTCATTGACATCACCCACTCGGTTGAACGCGCTCGACGCATCAAAAGCGCGTATGAGATCGCGCAACTGCGGCGCGCGGTGGAGATCACCGAAGCCGGGGTGAGGGCGGTGCGTGAGGCGCTGCGTCCCGGTCTCAGCGAGGTCGAGCTCGCCGCCCTGGCCGACTACACCATGAAGGCGGCCGGCGCGGGCGTCCTGGCGTTTCCTACGCTGGCGCTCTCGGGGGCCGAACGGGTAGTCCCCGTCCGGATGCCGACGGAGCGCCGGGTGCGGGAGGGCGACGTCGTCATGCTCGACCTGGGCGCCACGTGGAACGGCTATCAGGCCGACCTGAGCCGTACCTTCGTCGTCGGCCGGCCCTCGTCCGACCAAGAGCAAGCCTACCAGGTGGTGCTGGACGCCTGGCAGCGGGTGGTTGATGAAGCGCGGCCCGGCGTGCCGTGCCGGCGGCTCCAGGAGGTCGCGGCGCAGGTCGCGGCCAAGGCGGGGTATGGACTGGCCCATCGCATCGGCCACGGGGTGGGACTGGCCACGTCGCTGGAGTGGCCGAATCTGCAGAGTGAGGAGGAACCGCTCGCTCCAGGCATGACACTCTGCATCGAGCCCGGCATCTCCCTGGCGGGGATTGGTACGGTAAAGGTGGAGGATGACCTGGTCGTGACTGAGGGCGGCGTTGAGTTGCTCAGCGTCTCGGACCGATCTCTGTAGCAACAGCGATTCCGTGCGATGTAAGACGTGCAGATGAAGACGATCGACTTCATGGAGCGGAACAACTTCGGAGAACTCTTCTGGAAGGCAGTCAAGCTCTATCCTCACAAAGTGGCCATCGAGCAGGGCGACATCACGCTGACCTATGCGGAACTCGAGGACCGAACGGCGCGAGTCGCCGGACTCCTCCGCGGCCTCGGCGTGGGCCGCAGTGACAAGGTGCTCCTGATGTTCCCCAATGACTGGCGTTTCGCGGAGTGTCTCTTCGGTCCGCTCCGCCTGGGCGCCGTTTCCGTCCCCGCCAACGTTAAGCTGGGTGTGGAGGCCCTCACTTACATCGCCCAGCACAGCGACGCTACAGTCCTGATCGGACATGTCGACCTCAAGGAGAAGATCAAGGCGGTCCGGGCCGGGACGCCCAACCTGCGCCACGTCTTGATCGTGGGCGGCGAGATCCCGGGCACCGGATCCTACGACCGGCTTCTCGAGTCCGCCCGGCCTGAGGCGAAAATGGTCCAGGTCGAACCTGATGCCCCGGCCTTGCTGATGTACACGTCGGGGTCGACCGGGCAGCCGAAGGGGTGTCTGTTGAGCCACAGGAACAAGTGGTGGCAGGCCCGCTCTTCGGCGATCACGATGCAACACGAGCCCACAGACAAGGGACTCGTGATGGGTCCCCTCTACCACGCCAACGCGCTGTGGGCCTGTCTACTGCCCATGCTGTATGTCGGCGGTACTGTCACGATCCTGCATGGGTTCGACCCCGTTCCCGTGCTCGCGGCGATCGACCGCTACCATCCCAACTTTACCTCCGGCACGCCATCGATGTTCAGCCTCCTCCTGGCGCAGCGCGAGGCTCTCGGGCGTTATGACGTCTCCTCGATCGCACTGCTGATGTGCGGTTCCGCGCCGGTCCCCGAGGAGCTGATGAAGGCCATCATCGAGCGTTTCCAATGCGAGGTCGTGGAGACCTATGGGCTCACCGAAGGGGGCGCCAACGTGCTCACGCCCCGGTGGGGGATCAAGAAGATCGGGAGCACGGGGTTGCCCGTGCCGGAGGTCGAGATCCGCGTGGTGCGCATGGAGGACTCCTCGCGGGACGTCGCGCCCGGGGAGGTGGGGGAACTGTGGAGCCGCTCTCCGGCCAACGCCCTTGGCTACTACAAGCAGCCGGAGGTCACGGCGGAGCGTTTTACCCCGGACGGGTGGCTGCGCACGGGCGACCTGGTTCGACGGGACGAGCAGGGGTACGTCTACTTCATCGGCCGCCAGGACGACATGATCAACTGCGGAGGGGAGAACATCTACCCCAAGGAGGTCGAAACGATCCTTCTCAGCCATCCTGCAGTGGCCGATGTGTGCGTGGTGGCCGCTCCCCACCAGATCAAAGGGCAGGCACCGGTAGCCTGGGTGGTGCTGCACCAGGGCCGGGAGGCCACGGAGGCTGAGATCAGGGACTTCTTCTTGGCCCGGGGACCGGCCTACGCGCACCCGCGGCGCGTCTTCTTCGTGGACCGGCTCCCCATCTCCGGCACGAACAAGATTGACCGGAAAGCGCTGGAGCAGGAGACGCGCAAGCGGCTGCCCGATGGACTGACGAGCGCACATGTATAATTTTGGGAAGCAGGGAGCGATCCTCTTGAAAGGCAGCGGGATGGAGGTGACGGGGGAGCTGGAGTCTTTTGTGAGATAGAGGCTGGGACGAACCCTAGACGGGGTTGGTTAGAGAGAGACTGAGGAGGAGATAACATTGGTTTCCCATTCCCGGATGATTAGCACAGCAGCCTGGTTTGTCGCATTTCTAACGGTGATGCTGTTGGTCGCCCAGACCTTGCCCGGGACGGCAGCGGTTCCGATCAAGGTGCTTCGAGTCGGCGCCGATCCTGACTACCGCCCGACTTCAGGGACCGAGAAATCGGGGAAGATGGTAGGCTCGGACGTTGACTTCGCCACAGCTCTTGCGTCCCGTCTGGGTGTACCGCTCCATTACGAAGGTGTGGCCTGGGATGGTATCATCCCTGCGCTTCTCGCCCGCAAGATCGACGCGATTACGGCTATGGTTATTACTGATAAACGGAAGGAGGTCGTTGCGTTCTCGCGGCCACACACGTTTCAGACTATCACCACGGTGGTTCGCGCCAATAGTCCCTCTAACTTCAACCCTGCGAAGAACGACCTATCCAGGCTCAAGGTTGGCGTCATGGTCAGCACGTCGGCAGCACAAGCGCTGGAGGACATCCCCAGTGTGAAACCGATAACGTACAATACGGTTGCCGATGAATACAACGATTTGATTTTGGGTCGAATTGACGTTGTTGTTATTGAAAGTGTCAACGCAGGCTACACTACGACAACAATTTATCCTGGTAAGCTGCGGGTCACGAATAAGGATCTCACGGGGAAGCCCTCGTATACCGGTGTTGCGCTTCGCAAGGAAGACACCCAACTACGCGAGGCAATCGACGCAGCGATCAACGCTATGATCAAGGATGGATCGCTAAATCGGGTCTACAAGAAATGGTATGGAGATGTCAGCATGGTCCCGAGTCAGTAGAATGCTGGCGGGGCCTTCTTTGGGCCAGGGCCGAGAGGAGACGAGGTCTAAACCAGGCACTCTCCTCTCGGCCGCAGCCGAGCAGACTACGCGATACGAGGGGTCCGGCGGTCCCTTACTGCAGCTCATCGACGTCAGCAAGTACTTCGGGAAGACCCCGGCATTATCGGACGTGAACCTGACCGTCAATCGAGGCGAGACCGTCGCCATAGTGGGACCGAGTGGCTCGGGCAAAACCACATTACTCCGCTGTATCAACTTCTTGGTTCCGTACGATTCGGGCCGGATTCTTGTCAATGGCCGGCTTGTCGGCTACAGGGAGCAGCAAGGTAATACGGTACGGGATACTGGACATAACGTAAATGAGATTCGCAAACGCATAGGCATGGTGTTCCAGCAGTTTAACCTTTTTCCCCACCGCACCGTGCTGGGGAATCTGATTGAAGGACCCCTCTACGTTCTCAGGATCACGCGGTCGGAGGCGGTGACGCGTGCCCAAGCGGCCTTAGAGCTGATTGGACTCATGGATAAGGTCGAGGCTTATCCGGACCAATTGTCTGGTGGGCAGCAGCAACGCGTCGCAATTGCTCGTGCTCTTTGCATGGAACCCGAGCTGATGCTCTTTGACGAGGTTACTTCCGCGCTGGACCCTGAGCTGGTTGGAGAGGTGCTCTCCGTCATGCGACAATTGGCGCGAAAGGGCATGACCATGGTGGTCGTGACACACGAGATGGAATTCGCACGCGATGTAGCCGATCGGGTTGTGTTCATGGAAGCGAGCAAGATCGTCACCGATCAGCCCGCGAGCGATTTCTTTGAGCGACCCTCGACGCCGCGAATCGGAGCATTCTTGAGCCGGCTATCTTTGCCCCGCAATTCGGATTAGAGAAATGTTTTCATGATTCAATTTGCGAAGGATTACATCCCTTTGTATTTTGCAGGCACGCTCGTCGCACTAGGGGTTGCCGCGCTCTCTATGGCGCTCTCTGTAGGGATCGGCCTTCTGGGGGCGCTTGGACGCATGTCGGGTAACCGGACGGCCCGGTCTGTTACGAGCGCCTATGTCGCGTTCTTTAGGGGCATCCCCCCCTTGGTTCTGCTTTATGTGGTCTATTTTGGGTTGCCGAGCTGGGCGCAAGAGCTCGGGGTTCGCCCTCTCGCGGATTTCCTCGCCCCCTTGAATAATAGGATCATGTCGGCGGTTGTTGCCTTCGGGGTTAATAGTGGTGCCTATTCGACTGAGATCATTCGCTCGGCCATCGCCTCCATCCACCCGGAGCAAATGGAAGCAGCCCAGTCCCTCGGGATGTCCTACTGGTTGGCTATGCGGCGGATTATTGTTCCGCAATCCGCCAGAGTTGCATTCCCACCGTTAGGGAACGAATTCATTGCCGTTCTCAAAGGCACATCGTTGGCCTCGGTGATTGGCGTAACGGAGTTAATGCGCGACGCTCAATTGGTAGCGGCGGCAACTTTCAGGAATCTAGCGGCCTACACCTTAGCGGCTGTTTTCTATGTGGTCCTAGTAATTATCCTGCAGAGTGTTGTCGGTCGGCTGGAGCGTCGGCTTTCGTTGGTCCACAAGTGAGGAGCAACCGTTCTTTGATAACGAAGTGAGGCGAGACGACATGCAACCAGTTACTGTTGGTACGGCCAAGGCCTCCCCGGGAGAAACAGCCCGGGGAGTCATTCCCGCGGGGAGGGATTTCGATGGCCCGATTGAGATCCCCGTGATCGTGGTGCGAGGCACCAGGGATGGTCCAGTACTATGGATTGATGGTGCCACCCACGGGGATGAGGCCGAGGGCTCCATCACGTGTTGGAATCTGGCTAAGGAAGTTGATGCCAAGGGATTAGCAGGCACATTGGTGCTTGTCCCGATCCTGAATCTGGCCGCAGCCAAGAATGGTTCCCGTGGAAACCCTCTCGATCATGTGAACTATGATCTGAACCGCGTCTACCCAGGCAAGCCCAATGGACGGGGCACGGAGCGGCTGGCGTGGGCCTATTATCAGGAGTTCGCCCCAAAGGCGGATATCGTCATCAGTCTTCATTCCGGTGGCTCTGTCGGATACATGTCTCGAGTCATCTACCATAACGACATACCTGCTTCGCTTGAACTCGCTAAGGCATTTGGGGTTGGCTGGGATCTTATCGTCGAGCCCGCGTATTCTGTTGACCGACGTCCCGCGACGGGTACCATTGAGGCCGTGTCTGGAGCCAACGGCAAGCCGGCTCTCGTCGTGGAGCTGGGAGGCCTGTCAGAGAGCCTGCCAGACAAATTGCTGCAGAATTCCCGCTCTCTCACTGACGGATGCGTCAACCTCATGCGCTATCTGAAGATGCTGCCGGGCAAGGTTGAGCGAAATGGTCGGTGGAAGCTTGCTCGGGAATGGATTGTCCAAACTGGCACCGGGGGGTTCTGGCTGCCCGATTCGGCGTTCAGGTTCCGCAAGTCGGTGAAGGAGGGCACTGTGCTGGCTCGCGTCGTTGACACTTACGGGGAGACGTTAGAGGAAATAAAGGCACCGTGCGACGGCGAGACCATCGGAATGCGCACGACGCCCTACGTCGGTCTGCCGGGAGACCATTGTGTCTTCTTTGCTGAGATTCTCAACGAGGTGACTGAATGAAGCGGCAAACTGCACAGGCCGGAAGACAAGACCTAGACTCTGCGCACTCCCGTCTCTACTACTTGGGGATTCAATGACGTAGCCCGGGAATCGCGCCTGTGGATGATCTCGAGCCTCGCGAACGCATGGTTACTTTCAGGCGATCCGAAATCGACAGCCTAGACCTAGATAAAACAGAGTGAGGCACGAATTGAGATACGAAACCGTCGTAGCTGGCGGTCTCCTCGTCACCGGCCCGGGCGTCTTGCGAGGATACCTGGGAATCAACGATGGGCGCATCGCCGCGATCTCGGAAGACCCTCTGAAAGGCGACGACGTGGTCGACGCTCGGGACCGTACCGTGTTGCCGGGCGCCGTGGACTTGCACGTCCACTTCAACGAACCCGGCCGCACGGACTGGGAGGGGTGGGGGCCGGGCAGCCGGGCGGCAGCGGCCGGTGGCGTGACGACCGTCGTGGAGATGCCGCTGAATTGCCTGCCGCCAGTGACAACCGTTGAGGCGCTCCAGACCAAGGTTGCAGCGGCCGAGGGCCAGTCTATGGTGGACTACGCGCTATGGGGCGGTTTGATCACCGATAATCGCGAGCATCTAGCCAGCTTGGCCGCCGCTGGTGTGATTGGTTTCAAGGCGTTCATGAGCCACAGCAGCACCGAAGAATTCACACACGTCGAAGACGGCGTTCTATTCGACGGGCTGCAACGGCTGCGTGATCTCGACCAATTCCTGGCAGTGCACGCCGAGAGCAACGCCATCACGCAAGACCGCATGCGCCGCCTGCAGGCTGACGGCCGGCGAGACCGGATGGCGTGGGGCGAGGCCAGGCCCCCCGTGGCCGAACTGGAGGCGATCCACCGCGCCCTGTTCCTGGCGCAGCAGGCTGGATGCCGGCTCCACATCGTCCACATGAGCCTGCCAGAGGGG
>VBAP01000132.1 GCA_005882335.1 Candidatus Segetimicrobium genomatis | reverse complement strand
GGATTGTCTGTGAGCAGGAACTCCGCGGCCAGCGCGGCTTCATCCGGCATCAGCCCTGAGGCGATCGGCAGCAACGCCACGTGCGGCTTGTATAACTGTGCATAGAGTTTGAGGTCCTGCGTCAGGGCGGTGCTGCCGGCATGGTAGATCTTCAACCCGGTCTCCAGCGTAACGATGAACCCCAACGCCGGTCCCCCATAGACGGCACTGGGCAGCGATCCCGGCAGTGTGGGCGCGCCTGAGCCGTGGACGGAATTCACGACCTGCACTTTGATCCCGCCGACATCGAATCGGCTTCCCGGCTCCCCACGCAGGATCTTGTCCGACGCGACGCCCTTCACCACCAGCCAGTTGGCGAGCTCAAAGGTCGTAATGATCGGTGCGCCGGTCTTCTGCGAAATCTCCGCCGCCATGCCCTGATCATCGGCGTGGCCGGATGAGATGAGAATCAGATCCACCCGGTCGATCTGCTCCAGGTTGAGCGGCGACTCGCGGTTGACAAAGACGGCTTTGGGATCGTTGAGCGATGGGTTGAATAGAATGATCTTGCCGCCCGGCGACGTCAGGCGGAAGAACTGCCATCCCAGCCATTCCAACCGCGCTGGGGTCTCAGGGGTCTGAGCAAACGCGCGGCCGGCGGGCGCGAAGTGCATACGCGCGGACATCAACGTGCCGGTCCATTGCTGTGGGAACGCGACCGCGATCAATAGCAGCCCGGTCGTGACAACAGCCCAGATGTCAAGCCAGGGAACATGGCGGAACCTCATGCGGACACCTCCGTCACGGCAGATGGGATACTCCTGTTCTCGTAACACTGTGCTGTCACGAGATGGTCACGCGGAAGAACCCGCCCCATCTCGACCGCGGAGGAGCGAGATCCGGAACGGCCGGAGCTCACCGCGTGCGTAGCCGCCGGCGAGCACGGGGTCTTCGTTCATGATCCGGCGCGCGGACGCCTCGTCCGGGGCCTCGAAGATTGCGATGCCGGTGTTCACCGGCCCCAGCGTGGGACCGACGAGGATCATGACACCCTGTGCGTGGAGACGCTAGAGGCGCTCGAAGTGCAGGGCCCAGACCCGCTTCTCCTCATCGGTCATCGTGGCCGCGAAGTTATCCCGTGGGGGATGGATGAAGTAGATCCATTCGGCCATGCTCTAGGCCTCCGCATGGAGCCGGAAATCAGATCTTCTCTAACCGCTCGCCGACGATCTTGGGGTTCCTATTATACGCCCACTGCAAGCGGCGGGAGCCCCACACTGCGACACAGAACTGCCAGAGTGGAACCTCCCCCTGCCGGGCTCAGGAGCGACTCATGAAGTACCAGCTGCTCGCAGACGCCTACGCAAAAATTGAGGCGACGACCTCGCGTCTGACCATAACCAGACTACTAGCCGACTTGTTCCGCCAGGCGCCCAAACCCATTATCGCCCGCCTCACCTACCTGACGCAGGGCAAGCTCTATCCCGACTTCGAGGGCATCGAGATCGGCGTGGCCGAGAAGATGGCGGTGCGGGCGGTGACCCAGGCCACCGGCGCGTCGCAGGAGGCCGTAGCGCGGCAGCTAACCCGGACCGGCGACCTCGGATCGGTCGTCGAAGCTCTGCTCAAAAAGGGCAAGACGCGCCGTTCTGTGCTGACCGTCGACGAGATATACGACGGGCTCGACCGTGCTGCGCGCGCCTCTGGCGAAGGTGCGCAGGCGTTACGGATTGCGGCCATCGCCGGGCTGCTGGGGCGTGCCACTCCGGCTGAGGCCAAGTACATTGTGCGCATGGCCACCGGCAAGCTGCGATTGGGCGTGGGAGATATGACGATTCTTGACGCCTTGGCCGAGGTGTTCGCCGGCGGGAAACAAGCCCGCAAAGAGCTCGAACGGGCCTACAACTTGACCTCCGACCTCGGCTATGTCGCTGCCGTTGTGGCCGAGGGTGGGTTGGAGAAGATCCGCAAGATCCACGTCGTGGTGGGCAAGCCGATCCGGCCGATGCTGGCCGAGCGTCTAGGGAATCCTGGGGAGATTCTCGCCAAACTCGGCGGACGGTGTATCGCCGAGTACAAGTATGATGGCGAACGCCTGCAGATTCATAAGAAAGGAAACGACGTTGAGATTTTCTCCCGCCGGCTGGAGAAGATTACGGCGCAGTATCCAGACGTGGCGGATCTGGCCCGCCGCTATCTGAAGGCCACCGACGCCATTGTCGAGGGTGAGGTGGTGGCGGTCGATTCCGAAACCGGGGACCTGCGTCCGTTCCAGGACCTCATGCCCCGCCGCCGCAAATACGGCATCGAGGAAGCGGTGCAGCTGATCCCTACGACGCTGTTCGTCTTCGATACCATCTACGTCGACGGCAAGGATCTCACCGAAGAGCCATATCAGAAGCGCCGCGAAGTTCTCACCCGCGTAGTCAAATCGAATGCGCGGTTCCGGATGGCGACCTTCGCTGAGGTCGCATCTGTTGACGAACTGGAACGCGTCTTCGAGCAGGCCGTGCAGGCCGGCTGCGAGGGGCTCGTCTGCAAAGCCACGGGCGGCGTCTACCAGGCCGGCGCCCGCGGGTGGCAGTGGATCAAATTCAAGCGCGAGTACCGCAGCGAGATGACCGACGCGGTGGACCTGGTGGTGGTCGGCGCCTTCCACGGCCGGGGCCGCCGGGGCGGGAGCTACGGCGCCCTGCTCATGGCCGCCTACGACGACAAGGACGACAACTTCAAGACCCTATGCAAGCTCGGAACCGGCTTCTCCGACGAGTTCCTCGGCGACCTGCCAAAAATGCTTCGCCGTTACGAGCGCTCAGAACGGCCCATGCGCGTAAACACCCGCATCGTCCCCGACGTATGGCTTGAGCCGGCAGTGGTCTTCGAGGTGATCGGCGCAGAGATCACCTTGAGCCCGGTGCACACGGCCGGATGGGACGTCGTCCGAAAGGGCAGCGGCCTCGCCATTCGGTTTCCACGCTTTACCCGGGTGCGGGAGGACAAGAGCCCGACCGACGCGACGACCGTAAAGGAACTCGTCGAGATGTATCGGAGGCGGACAAAGAAGGCGGGCTAGTCGACAAAGGAGGCAACGCCAATGGGGTACATCGAGCAGAACTTGATCGCCGGTGAAACAGTCGCCTACCGGACGCAACTCCACTGGATCATCTTCCTGTGGCCAGCCGTCTTCCTGATTTTTGCGGTCATTGGCGTCATGGGCCGCCAGGACTATGGCGCAGGCGCACTCCTCGTTGGGTTGGTGTGGGGCCTCTACTCATATATTCGCTTCTCTTCCTCCGAATTCGGGGTAACAAATCGCCGCGTCCTCATCAAGGTTGGATTCATCCGGCGGCACTCGCTCGAACTTCTGCTCTCGAAGGTTGAGGGCATCGGCGTTGACCAGGGTATCATAGGCCGAGTCCTCGGCTACGGGACCATTATCGTCACCGGCACGGGCGGTACGAAGGAGCCATTCCGCAATATCGCCGCGGCATTAGAGTTTCGCAGGATGGTCCAGCAACACGTGGCCAGCAGTCAGTAGGCGGACGAGTGCGGTCCGAGATGCTTAAGAGCCTTCGGACCCTTCCATGGCTCCCGTGCTGAAGGAGATTCGTGGTCCTGGAATCCGCACCCTGAGAGAGGGATGCCCCAGAGGGCAGAGAAGCGTGTGCTGAACGACGCGACATCTCACAAGAAGGGGGGAAATGGTGTCGACCGCGCGCTCGGGCCTAATCGGACTGATCGTTCTCATCCTCATTGTGCTCGCCGGGGTCTCATCAATGGCCGGAACCTACAACCGGCTGGTCCGGGCCAACCAGCAAGTGGAAGCGGCCTGGGGCAACGTGGAAGCCCAATACCAGCGGCGTTTCGACCTCATTCCAAACCTGACCGAGGCGACGAAAGGATTCCTCCAGCAAGAGCGCACGGTCTTCGAGGCGATTGCGCAGGCCAGGACGAGATACGCGGGAGCGCCCGCGGGGTCGTCAGGGCGTGTTGCGGCGGCCAACCAGTTGGAAAGCGCCCTGGCCCGTCTGCTGGTCATCGTGGAGAACTACCCGACGCTACGCTCCAGCGACGTCGTGCAGCGGCTGATGGCGGAGCTCAGCGCGACCGAGAATGAGATCGCCTCCGCCCGGCTTGGCTACAACCAGCAGGTCCGCGACTACAACACGCAGGTCAAGTCCTTCCCCACCGTGCTGGTGGCCGGCACGCTCGGATTCCACGAGCGCGAATTCTTCATCTCACAGGCGGAGGCTCGGAAAGCTCCCAAAGTCAATCTAACGACGCCCTAGCGGTGCGCCGTGCGCCTCTCCCGTCAGGCCTTCGCCATCCTTCCCATTGCGGTCGGGCTCGCGGGTGCGCAGTTTCCAGCGGCAACGGGGTTAGTCAACGATTTCGCCGGGGTGCTGGCCCCTGACGCCCGCGCGGTGCTGGAGACACGCCTGCA
>VBAP01000131.1 GCA_005882335.1 Candidatus Segetimicrobium genomatis | reverse complement strand
ATCGGTGCGGAAGATGGAACGGGAGCGCGAGCGCAAGCGGGTCAAAGAGGTGCTGCGGCAGCAGGAGGAAGAATCCCGCATCACCATCGGCGATATCGCCGGTGCGCTGCTGCAGCAGGCGGTGGCCTCGGCAAGCGTCAAGCCCCCGGCCCCGGAGACGGCGGATCGCGACGGAGAGGAAGAAGTGCCTTCAGGATCCTGAGGCGGTAGCAGGCGCGTGAGAGCGGCCGCGGGATGAATCCCGCGGCCACTCTGTTGTACGCGGCGCACTGTGCGGCGGGGCGGGGAAGTGCCGCTCCGCTCCGAGTCGGCTCGCCTGCCGAGCGTAACGCTCGCACTCGCTGCTCCGGGCCCCCCTGTACAACTCCGCTGCAACTACGGCAACTGCGCTCCGTGTACAGGGCCCGACCCTACGCGACGCGGCGCTCGCTAACGGCGGCGACGGCTCGCCTCCAGTCGCTCGCGGCCCTTCCCCGCCCCACCCAAAGAGATACGGCTACTGCGCGACCGCCCGAATGCTACTTCCCGCGTTCCCCCGTTCCCGCGACTGCGCGACTGCCTGACAGCGCGACAGCTTCTTTTCCGCGATTCCGCGTTCCCGCGATCCCGCGTTCCCGTTATAATAGGGTGTGCGTCGGGGAGTAGCGCAGCTGGTTAGCGCGCAGCGTTCGGGACGCTGAGGTCGCCGGTTCAAATCCGGCCTCCCCGACCATGAACCACTCGCTTCGCTCGGGTTCATGGCAAGCCACGCGCTATCTTTCGCAGGACCCTAGCCTCGAGTGGTTCATGAGCCCTGAACCCAAGCGCAGCGCGTGGTTCAGGGCCGCTTGCTCAAGCCCGCTCAGATATGTGGCACGCCAGCCCCATTCGCGGAGTTTACCATGAACCCGAGCCCCGTACCACTCGTCTCGCTCGGGTACGGGGCAGGCTCCGCGAGTGGTTCATGGCCCGGGGTTCATGGCCCCCCCGCAGCCAGGTCCTCTCCCCTCGCCGCAGCCGCGAGACGCACATCATAAGTGAGGATCACAAGCTCGGGGAGTTCCACTCGCAGGCTCTTTGCAGCCGCGAGATGCACATCATAAGTGAGGATCACAAGCTCGGGGAGTTCCACTCGCAGGCTCTTTGCGGCCGCGAGATGCCAGAGATCCGCGCCGCGCAGCGGCCACTTTCCTGACAGCTTCCGAACCTCCGCCCACTCTGGGGAGGCGTTGACTCGCCGCCACGGCCCGCTCCCCAGCGTTTCACGCGCGGAGTGGAGCAGCACAGCGGCCAGGACACGTTCACGCTCAATTCGGGCGATCACGGCGTGAGCCTCGGCCCAGGCCAGCGTGGACAGCAGATGCACTCCTGAACGCCGAGCCCACTGCTGCGCGTCATCACTGTGGGCATCGCGGAATATGGCAGAGAGCAGCGCTGATGTATCCCAGTAGAGGATTTCTGGCATGGGTTCTACTCGCCGCGGTCCTTCTGTAGCCAGGTTTGGGCTAGACCCTCCTTCAGAGGAAGGGGCGGTGGAAGTTCCGGCGGCTGCCCGGCCGGTTCAATGATCCCGGCCTCCTCCAGCATGCGGATGCGTTCATCCAGAGGTAGAATTTGAGGAGGCACCGGCACGAGTTTCGCCACCGGCTTCCCTCGGGCGGTAATCACCCACTCGTGACCGCGCCGCGCATCTTCTAGAAGCTTGCTCAGCCTTGCCTTGGCTTCTCGCACTCCGGTTCTACGAATCTTCATACCGCCCCACGCAGCAGAGTAGTATGTAGTCACGGAGACTACAAACAAATATTACCCTTATGGGGAGCAGGATTCAAGGGCCATGCGCACCTGCCTCACTGGTTCCCCGGCGTGCAGCTTCAATTCAACCACAGGCTTCTTGGGCAGCAATCAGCCGATCCGGGTCATTTGTGGGCAACCCCGAGCAAAAACCGCGGGGGCCGCAGAGGGGTTAGCCGCGGGACAGTGAGGCCAGCAGGTTCACCACGTGCAGCACCAGCACGGCTGTGTAGACGGCAGTAGCCATGCGCAAGGCGCTCAGGACGCGACGCTGTCGGGGGACTCCGGCTTCCAGAATGACGAGGATCCCCAAACCGAGGCCTCCCAACGCGGTAACTTTTACGATGATCGGCCACCAGGTCAGGAGCAGGGGCCGCAGCCACGGGTTCCCTTCCAGGAACACCCCCCGGACCAACCCGAAATAGGTAAAGACGAGGTCAAGCTCATTGGCGATGAACAGCAACACATACGATCGCCAGAGTTCACGGCTGAGGGCGTGCTCGCCGCTGATCACCACATAACCTCAGAAAGGTTGCTTGAAGATTCCATGCCGCGCTAAAAGCTCCTTCCGTCGACCGGATGAGTCCGACTGGAGTCATTAAAGAAGTCAAGATTAGTGCTACTGGCGAGCGGCAGGAGTTCGTCTGCCGGCTCCTCGATCGGTCGGCCGCGCACGCCGTCGTCCTCTACAAGATCAAGGAAGCACGGCGCGTAGGCAGCCTCCGGCTGCCGAGGGGTGCCCTGACGTATGGCTATTTCTGGGAGGGGCGGCCCTACAACGTCTACCATTGGGTGCGGGCAGATGGCCGGACGCTGGGATTCTACGTGAACCTGGCCGACGAGGTTCGCTTCCGCCCCGGCGCTATAGAGTGGAAGGATCTGGCCGTGGACCTGCTGTTCAGCCCCGACGGACGCCACGTCCAGATCCTGGACGAGGAGGATCTGGGCCTGGCGCCCCCGGAGGTGGGGGCGAAGGCCGAGGTCGCCAAAGCTCATGTGTTGACGCATCGGGACGAGATCCTCGCCGAGGTGGCCGCCGTGACCGAGCACCTGCGTGGGCGGCACCGCGTCGTCCCCCACAAGAGGAATCGAGAGGTAAAACGCGAAGCCCCCTGAGGTAGTTTTCGCCCGTTTTGTACCACTTTGTATCCATCGACTGACACTTTCCGACGCAGCAACCGACGCACCTGGGGCGAAACGATGAGGGATCTACGAGACTGGTATTCATATCTCGAGCAATCCGTTAGAGACGCTAGACCCCCGTCGGATTCTCGAAACCCATCGATGCCGGCTCCTTCTGGGGGGAGTTCGGCCGTGGCGCCGCGCCCTCCGGCCCGCGTACCTCCAACCGCGCCGGCGGCGGCCGGCCCGGCACGCCCCCGCGGCCCCAGGAAGAAAGCCATGCCGGTAGAGTTCCAGCAGCATCTACCGATCGACCTGGGTCCATCCCGATCATCCCGCCGGGTGGGGCGGCCACCGCTTACGGAGACGCGCGATGAGATCATCCACCGGCTCATGGATCCCGACCTCACATTGCACGAAACGGCGGCAATCCTCAGCCTCAGCAAGGCCACGCTGCGCCGCTACACCGACCGGGGTAAACTCCCTTGCCGGCGCACGGCAGGCGGGCAGCGCCGCTTCAAACTCTCCGAGGTGCTTGTCCTGCTGGAGCAGAGGGGCGAGGAAGCCCGGTGACCCCGCACCAACCCGGTAGCCGCCTTCCCGCCGCATCCGCACCGCGGACACGCCGGGGTGGCACAGAGTGACCGTCGCCTCCGTGCAGGCGAGGAATCCCCAGCCTGGCGCGGTGTGGGGTGGATCGGCAATGCGCATCGCGATGTTCAGCGAGTCCTACCTGCCGCGGATCAGCGGCGTCGTGCACTCGCTGACGGCGTTTGTAGCCTCGCTGCGCGCAGATGGGCATGGCGTGCTCGTCGTCGCCCCGCGGGTGCGAGGCTATCATGACGGCGATCCCGACGTCCTTCGTTATCCGTCGGTGCCGACCCCCCAGTACGATTTTCCGCTGGGTATCCCGTACGCGCCCGCGGCGTGGCGCATGTTGATGGGTCGCGAACTGGACGTCGTCCACGCGCACGCCCCGTTCACGATGGGACGCGCAGCGGCACGCCTCGCCCGCCGCCGGGGACTTCCCCTCGTGTTCACACACCACACGCTCTACGACGCGTACGTGCACTATGCGCCCGGCCCAGCGTCGCTGCTCCGGCCGCTGGCCCGGTGGTATACCACGCGGTACGCGAACCGCTGCGACTGCGTGATCGCACCCTCCCGGACGCTCGTCGCCAGGCTGCGCGCCCAGGGAGTGCGCAGCCGGATTGAAGTTCTCCCCACCGCCGCGCTGGATCTGCAGCTGTTTGGGTCGCTCGATCCGTCATGGGTGCGGCCGGAATTTGGATTGCCTCCAGATCGCCCCTTGCTTGTCACGGCGAGCCGCCTGGGGAAGGAAAAAAGCGTTGACCTCGTCCTGCAGGCTTTCGCCCAGGTCATCCGGCGTCGCGACGCGCTGCTGCTGGTGGTGGGCGGGGGACCGGAAGAGGCCGCCTTACGCCATATGACGGGGGAATTGAACCTCGGGTCCCGCGCCGTCTTCACCGGCCTGCAGCCCCACCGCCGGACGGTAGAGTGCATCGCCGCCGCAGATCTCTTCATCTACGGCTCTCAGACCGAGACCCAGGGTCTCGTGGTCGTCGAGGCAATGGCCGCCGGCGTCCCTGCGGTCGCAGTCGACGCGGGGGGCGTCGGCGACGCGGTGCGTGATGGCGTCACAGGCTTCTTGGTTCCGCCCTCTGCCGCTGCGCTGGCGGAAAAGGTGGTACACTTGCTAGACGATGCAACGCTGCGGCGCACCATGGCCGCGCGCGCAAAGGAGGTCGCGCAGGAGTTTGCACTTCCGGCACTCACTCGTAGGCTGGTGGAGATCTACCAGTCGCTGCTGCCGGCCCGTCGTCGCTGACATCAT
>VBAP01000140.1 GCA_005882335.1 Candidatus Segetimicrobium genomatis | reverse complement strand
CAAGCTCGACGCCCTCGGGGACGCTTGATGCGGCGGCTGGTCCTCGCCGGCGCGATGCTCCTCGCCGGCTGTTCAGGTTCACCCGGCCCGAAGATGGCCGAACTGTCGGAGCTCCCCGCAAGCATACCGGTACGCACTTTGTGGCAGGCGAACGTGGGCGAGGCGGGAGACGCCATTTTCGTTCCCGTTGTGGTGGTCGGCGGCGTTTACGCGGCCGCGCAGGATGGTACCGTCGCGCGCTTTGACGCGGCCACCGGCCGCGAATCGTGGCGCGTCAATGCGGGGCAAACGCTCTCGAGCGGCGTGGGCTCCGACGGCGCGCTCGTGGCGGTCGGGACGCTCGAAGGGGAAGTCATCGCGCTCGACGCCCCTTCGGGCGAGGTGCGCTGGCGCGCGCGCGTATCGAGCGAGGTCCTGTCGGCGCCGGCCGTGACCGGGGATCTGGTGATCGTGCGCAGCGCCGACAGCCGCCTGTTCGCGCTCGACGCGAAGGACGGCAGGCGCCGCTGGCTCTACCAGCGCTCGAGTCCCGCCCTCTCGGTGCGCTCCCCGGCGGGCATGGTCGCCGAGGGAGGCTACGTATTTATCGGTTTTCCCGGAGGCAAGCTCGTGTCGATCGCGCTCGCCAACGGCGGGGTCCGCTGGGAGGCGACCGTTGCGCTGCCGCGCGGAACCACGGAGCTGGAGCGCGTCACCGACGTCGTCGGCCTGCCGGTGGTTACCGAGCGGGAAGTGTGCGCCGTCGCCTATCAGGGGCGGATCGCGTGCTTCGACGCGGCCAGCGGCAACCCGCTGTGGTCGCGCGAACTGTCGAGCACCGTCGGGCTGGCGATCGATGCCCGTTACGTCTTGGTCAGCGACGATAAAGGCGCGGTGCACGCTCTGGACCGCGCCGGTGGAACGAGCGTCTGGAAGCAGGATCGACTGTTCCTGAGGCGCCTTACCGCCCCGCTTGCCCTCGGCCGCGAGATCGCCGTGGGCGATATCGGGGGCTACGTTCATTTTCTGTCGCGCGAAAGCGGCGCCTTCGTCGGCCGCGTCGCCACCGACGGCAGCCCGATCAGGTCACCCCTGGTGAGCCTCGGCGACGGGTTCCTGGTGCAGACGCGCGACGGCAACTTGTACGCGCTCAGCACAGCGGGCTTCTCATGAAGCCTACTCTCGTCATCGTCGGCCGGCCGAACGTCGGCAAGTCCACGCTGTTCAACCGGCTCACGCGCACGCGCGACGCCTTGGTCGCCGATGTGCCGGGCCTGACCCGCGATCGCCACTACGGCGCGGGGCGCATGGGGGACCGGGCGTACCTCGTGGTCGATACCGGCGGGCTGGAGCCGGAAGGGCAGGGCGTATTCGTGGAAATGGCGAAGCAGGCGAGGACCGCGATCGCGGAGGCCGACGCGGTCCTGCTGGTCACCGACGCACGCGAAGGTCTCACCGCCCAGGACCGCGCGATCGGCGAGGAGCTGCGGCGCATGGGCCGGCGCGTTTTCGTCGCCGTGAACAAAGCCGAAGGCATGAATCCGGATCTCGCCGCGGCCGAGTTCCACGAGTTGGGATTGGGCGCTCCGCGCGCGATTTCAGCCGAGCACGGGCAGGGCGTGCGCGACCTGGTGGACGCCGCGCTCGCCGATTTTCCCGTCGAGGAGGAGCCGGACGGCGAATCGGACAAGGCGGCGAGGATCGCCGTCGTCGGCCGCCCCAACGCCGGCAAGTCCACGCTGGTCAACGCGCTGGTCGGCGAGGAGCGCGTCGTGACGTTCGACGAGCCGGGAACCACGCGCGACGCGATCGACGTCGAGCTCGCGATCGGGGGCCGTCGTTACATTCTGGTCGACACGGCGGGATTGAGGCGCCGCGGCAAGGTGTTCGAAAGCGTTGAGAAATTTTCCGTGGTGAAGACCTTGCAGGCGATCGACCGGGCCAACGTCGCGGTCCTCGTCCTGGACGCTCAAGGCCAGATCTCCGACCAGGACGCGCATATCGCCGGATTCATCCTCGAGCGCGGCCGGGCGCTGGTCGTGGCGGTCAACAAGTGGGACGATCTGGACGACTACGCGCGCGACATGACCAAGCGCGCCATCGCGCTCAGGCTGAAATTTCTCTCGTTCGCGCGCTTTCACTACATCTCGGCGCGCGAGGGCCGCGGCGTTGCGCAACTGATCGAATCGGTGGACCGGGCCTACCGCGCGGCGATGGCGAAGCTGCCCACCCCGAAGCTCACCCGCGCCTTGATGGCCGCCGTCGCGAAGCAGGCGCCTCCGCGCGCAGGGCTTTCGCGGCCCAAGCTCCGCTACGCGCATCAGGGCGGCAGCAACCCCCCGATCGTCGTCGTCCACGGGACGGCGCTGAACGCCGTGCCCGACAGCTACCGGCGCTATCTTGAAGCAGATTTTCGCAAACTGTTCCGGCTCGAGGGGACGCCGCTCAGAATCGAATTTCGCAGCGGCCGGAACCCTTACGTCGGCAAACGTCTCTAATTCGTTGGCTTTTGGCGAAAAACCATTTACAGTACAACTTCAAATAATACGACTCGGGAGGTAACCCATGAGCAACAAAGGACAATTGCTACAAGATCCGTTTCTGAACACCCTGCGCAAGGAGCACGTGCCGGTATCGATCTATCTGGTCAACGGCATCAAGCTCCAGGGGCAGATCGAGTCCTTCGACCAGTACGTCGTGCTTCTCAAGAACACCGTCACTCAAATGGTCTACAAGCACGCCATCTCCACCGTCGTGCCTTCGCGTGCGGTCAACCTGCCGGTCGACCATTCCTCTTCCGAGAGCTGATGCTGCCGCGCTCTTGCCTCTGATCGATGCCTGAGCGTCCGTCGGAGCGCAACGCTGCGGTGCTCGTGGGCCTGGACTTCGGCGTCGGCGGCTACGCCGACGGCGTGGAAGAGCTGAGACGTCTCGCCGTCAGCGCCGGAATCCATCCCCGAGCCCTGGTCCGCGGGCGCCGCCACAGACCCGACCCGGCCCATTTTGCCGGCTCCGGGAAGGTCGAGGAGATCAAGCGCGTGCTGCAAGAGCAGCGCGCTTCGCTCGCGGTGTTCAACCACGACCTGTCGCCGGTGCAGGAGCGCAACCTCGAAAAGGCGCTCGGCTGCCCGGTCGTCGACCGCACGCGGCTGATTCTCGACATATTCGCCCAGCGCGCGAACAGCCACGAAGGCAAGCTCCAGGTCGAGCTTGCCCAACTTCAGCACGCGGCGACGCGGCTGGTGCGCGGTTGGACGCACCTGGAGCGGCAACGGGGCGGCCGGGGCTTTCTCGGGGGCATGGGCGAGACCCAGCTGGAAGTCGACAGGCGGCTGATCGCGACCCGCGTCAAGGTGCTCAAGGACAAGCTCGGCAAGCTTCAGCGCCGACGCGAAGTGCAGCGGCGCGCCCGCGCCCGGGGCAGGTCTTTCTCGGTATCGCTCGTGGGCTACACCAACGCCGGCAAGTCGACGCTGTTCAACACCCTGACTCACGCCGGAGCGCTTGCCGAGGACCGGCTGTTTGCGACGCTCGACACCACGACGCGCAGGATGTACCTGCCCGAGGCCGGAAACATCACGGTCTCCGACACGGTCGGGTTCATCCGCGATCTTCCGCACGCGCTCGTGGCGGCGTTCCGGGCGACGCTGGAAGAAACCATCCACGCCGACCTGCTGCTGCACGTCGTGGACGCGGCGAGCGAGGCGCGCGACGCGCAGGTCGAGGAAGTGAACAAGGTGCTCGTCGAGATCGGCGCAAGCGCGATTCCCCAGGTGCTGGCGTGGAACAAGATCGACCGGAACGGGGCGCGGCCGGGAGTCGACCGGGACGAATATGCTAAAATTCGCCGCGTTCGTCTCAGCGCAAAAACGGGCGACGGCGTGGACGGCCTGCGCCAGGCCCTGATCGAGGCGGCAGCCTCGAGGACCTCCCCGGCGAACCCGCCAAATTCGACCTATTCGCAGATACCGGGCCAAGAGGCCGCAAGCTAGGATTGTCATGTCATTGAACGACCCGCAATGGGGCAAGCGAGGCGGCGGCAACGAGGGACCGCCCGACCTCGACGAGATGTGGCGCAACTTCAACCAGAAGCTCGCCAGCATCTTCGGCCGGCGCCGCGGCGGGGGCTCGGGTCCGGGCGAGCCGCCGAGCATCCGGCAACTCGGCGGGGGAGCCGGCCTCATCACGCTGGCGGTGCTCGTCGCCTGGCTCGCCAGCGGTTTCTACATCGTGGTGGAAGGCCAGCGCGGCGTCGTGCTCACGTTCGGCAAATTTTCCGAGGTGACCAGTTCAGGCCTGCGCTGGCGCATGCCGTATCCGATCCAGAGCAACGAAATCGTCAATTTGTCCGCGGTGCGCACGATCGAGGTCGGTTACCGCAACGCCGTCAAGACCAAGGTGCTGAAGGAATCGCTGATGCTGACCGACGACGAAAACATCGTCGATATCCAGATGGCGGTTCAATACACCGTCAAGGACGCCAGGGACTATCTTTTCACCAACCGCAGGCCCGACGACACGGTGCTGAACGCCGCGGAAACGGCGCTGCGCGAGGTCATAGGCAAGAGCAAGATGGATTTCGTCCTCAACCAGGGTCAAGCTGTCGTCGCCAAGGCGCTGCCGGTCATGCAGGAAATCCTCGACCGCTACCAGACCGGCATCCAGATCAGCAGCGTAAACATCCAGAACGCGCAGCCCCCCGAACAGGTCCAGGCCGCGTTCGACGACGCGGTGAA
>VBAP01000139.1 GCA_005882335.1 Candidatus Segetimicrobium genomatis | reverse complement strand
GACAAGCAATTCCGCGACGTCGTGGATGCCGCGCTGGCAGGCGGATGTCAAGTGCTGGCGGTGCCGCGTGCCGCGGACGTCGCGGGTGTGCATCCGACCACAGTCTGGCGGCGCGGGCAGCCGCTAGTGCAACTGACCGCGCCGAGCCTGAGGGGCCCGCAGCTCATCGCGAAGCGGGCACTCGACCTCATCGGAGCCGCTATCGGCGTTGTGGTGCTGAGCCCGGTGCTCGCGGTCCTCGCGCTGCTCATCAAGCTGGACTCGCGCGGTCCGGTGTTTTTCACTCAGGCCAGGGTAGGGCGGGGTGGGCGGGTGTTCAGGATCATCAAGCTGCGCACCATGGTGGATGGCGCTGAGGCGAAGCGAGAAGAGCTGTTGTCGCAGAGCGTGTACGGTGACGCGCGACTCTTCAAGATGCCGAGCGATCCGCGCATGACCCGGCTGGGCCGGTGGTTGCGGCAGACGAGTCTCGACGAGTTGCCGCAGCTCGTCAACGTGCTCCGCGGAAACATGTCTCTGGTGGGCCCGCGACCGCCGCTTCCGTCCGAGGTGGCGCTGTACGAAGCGCACCACTACGCCCGGTTCGACGTGAAACCCGGGATTACCGGGCCGTGGCAGGTGGCGGGTCGTAATCAGATCACGGATTTCGAGCGCGTGGTCGCGCTCGAGACGGAGTACATCCGCAACTGGTCGTTGGCCAGCGATCTCGCGATCCTGCTGCGCACCACACCGGCGGTGCTCCGGATGGAGGGGGCGCACTGAAGGACTGAGGACTGAAGAGCAGCGTCGTCGAAGCGAAGGAGATGGGCGGTCGGGCGGGCGGCGACTGCGGTGTCGGTTCGTTGAACGCCATGATTTTCAAGGGCCTAGCCGGTCGACCGTGGAGTCGTATATTGAGCCCCCTTAACGGGATGCGGTTGGCGTCGTAGCCGCGCCGCAGCGGTCCGCGAGACGGGCTTTGGGCAGTCGGGTCGGAGCGGAGAGGCTGTGGACGCTCTTCTGCATCTCTGAAAGTCGCGTGACGCAGATCACGTGGGAGGCGGTCGATAGTGCGCTACCTCATAACAGGCGGAGCCGGTTTCATCGGATCACACCTCGCCGAAGGGCTACTCGGCCGCGGCGATCACGTGACTGTGATCGATGACCTGTCGACCGGCTCGATTCGCAACATCCAGCATCTCAAGGGCGATCCGCGCTTCAGCTACGTCATCGGAAGCGTCGAGAATGCACCACTGACCGCGGAGCTGGTGGACGCAGCGGATCAGGTATTCCATCTCGCTGCCGCCGTGGGGGTGAAGCTCGTCGTCGAAAGCCCGGTTCGAACGATTGAGACGAACGTCAAGACCACTGAGATCGTGCTTGCAGCCGCCTGTAAGAAGCGAAAGAAAGTATTCGTTGCATCTACGTCCGAGGTGTATGGCAAGAGCACCGACGTTCCGTTCCGGGAGGATGGCGATTTGGTGCTAGGTCCCACCGAACGGGGGCGGTGGAGCTACGCGTGCTCAAAGGCCATTGATGAGTTCCTGGCCATTGCGTATTGGCGCGAGCGGCATTGCCCGACTCTGATTGGGCGCTGCTTCAACACGGTTGGTCCGCGGCAAACCGGTCATTACGGAATGGTCGTGCCCCGGTTCGTCAAGCAGGCGCTCAGCAACGAGGCGCTCACCGTGTATGGCGACGGGCAGCAGAGCAGGTGCTTCACCCACGTGAGCGACGCGGTACGGGCCATGATCGCGCTGATGGACGCGGACCACACGGTCGGCGAAGTCTACAACATCGGGAGCGAACAGGAGATTCGCATCGCGGATCTGGCTGAGCGCATTCGCGTCTTGACCGACTCGGAGTCCGAGATCGGCTTCACGCCATACGAGCAGGTGTACGGCGAGAACTTCGAGGACATGCCTCGGCGCGTTCCCTCGCTTGAAAAGATCAACAAGGCCATCGGGTTCGAGCCTCAGATTGGCCTGGACGAGACGCTGCAGTCAGTGATCGACTACGAGCGTTCGGTCGAGCCGCAGTTGGTATGAGCCCGGTAGTCACCGGTCTTCTCGTTTTCGTTGTATCCCTCGCTGCCGGACTCCTCCTGACGCCCAGGGTTCGGGCTGTAGGACTCCGCATGGGTCTCGTGGCGACGCCGGCCGCTGATCGCTGGCACCAGCGCCCGACCGCCTTGCTTGGAGGGCTGGCGATCGTGCTCGCGACGCTGGTCGGGGTGGGGATTTGGACGGCGGTGTCGGCGTCGGAGGGAAGGTCCGGGTGGGTGCCGGTCGCGTCGCTTCAGGCCGCCGCGGTTGTCGTATGCGCCCTGTTCATGTTCGCTGTGGGTCTGGTTGACGACGTCGTGAAACTGCGCCCCCACGTCAAGTTCATCCTCCAGACGCTAGCGGGTGTCGGACTCGTCAGCGCGGGCGCCACGTTCGCCCTGACGCCGTGGTATGTCGTGAACGTCGTCGCCACCGTTTTCTGGTTTGTAGCGCTGACCAACGCGTTCAATTTGCTGGACAACATGGATGGAGTGGCCGCCGGCGTAGGCGCGATCGCGGCATTTTTCCTCGGTGTCACGTTCGCGCATCAGGGCGCGTGGTGGCACACGGCGCTCGCTTGGTCCCTGGCGGGCGCGGTGCTGGCCTTCCTGCGGTATAATTTTCAGCCAGCCACCATCTTCATGGGTGACGCCGGGAGTCTGTTCATCGGCTCGGTGCTGGCAGGCTTGGTGGTGACGTCGCCCGCCTCGGTCTCGGGTAGCCTGGTGTCGGTGCTGTTCGTGCCTCTCGCCATCGTTGCCGTCCCCGTCGCCGACACGGCCCTCGTGACCGTCACACGTACGCTGGCCGCACGGTCGATCTCGCAAGGGGGGCGCGATCACAGTACTCACCGCCTGGTGGCGCTAGGCTTGCACGAGCGACAGGTCGCGCTCCTGCTGTACGCGTTCGCCGCACTCGGTGGCTGCGTCGGCCTCGCCTTGGTGCGGCTGGACCTGGCCCTGGGCCTCGTGCTCGGGACGGCGTTCTTCGCGGCCATGAGCGTGCTCGCCGCGTACCTCGGGCGCCTGAAGGTGGGTCACCCAGACGCGGCGGCCGGCTCGAAGGCCGTGACTGTGCTGGTCACGGAGCTGCTCTACAAGCGGCGCCTGGCGGAGATGCTGCTCGACGTCCTGCTCGTCACGGGAGCGTACTACGGAGCATATCGCCTGAAGTTCGAGGGCGGGGCACCGCCGGCTTACATGCAGGCGTTCGAGTCGACCGTCGGTGTCGTCATCGCCTTGAAGATTTCCGCGTTCGGGTTGCTCGGCGTGTACCGCGGCGCTTGGCGCTACACGGGGCTCGAAGACCTGTACCGCATCCTGGGTGCGATCCTGCTCAGTTCGGCTGCCCTGTTTGCGTACGTGCGGCTGATGGTCCCGGTTCTGGCGGCTTCCAACATTCCCTATATCGACTTGCTGTTGACGGCGGCGTTCGTGCTCACCAGCCGCCTGTCGTTCCGATCTTTGGAAATGGCTCGCAGTCTGCTGCACCGTAAAGGAGAACGGATCCTGATTTACGGTGCCGGTGACGCTGGCGAGCTGGCGTTACGCGAGCTGTTCAACAACGCCGACTTGAGCCTGCAACCGGTGTGCTTCCTGGACGATGACCGGCGGAAGCACGGCGCGAGGATCCATGGAGTCCCGGTAGTGGGAGGACTCGAGAGCCTGGCGCTCGTTGTGGAGCGCTACGATGTGCGCAGGATCCTCATCGGTACGAAGAAGCTCACGCGCGACGCCAGGCTAGCGCTTCAGGCCTACGCGGCATGCCACGGTCTCGAACTGTTTGAGCTGGAGCTCGGCGTGCGGCCGGTGCCGGGAAACGGGTCGAGGCCTGATGCGGCTTCCGTCGGCTCCGAGCCGACCCAGGGGCCGGCTTTACACCCCCTCGTCCGGGTCGCCGCGAACGCGTCTTGAGGTTCGCAGTAAGCGTGTAGGCTAGGTCACCCCGTAGAACGCTTTGTACCAATCGATGAAGCGCTGAATCCCGTCCCGCATGGACGTCCGCGGTGTAAAGCCCGTCGCCCGGTGAAGGCTCTCGACGTCTGCATAGGTGGCGGACACATCGCCCGGCTGAATGGGGAGGAAGTTCTTCTGTGCCTTCTTACCCAACACCTCCTCCAGCAGCGCGATCACGTCCAGGAGCTCGACGGGCTCGTGGTTCCCGACATTGTAGAGACGGAACGGCGCCGAGCTGCAGCTCGGGTCGGGACGGTCGCTGGACCACTGTTTGTCGGGCGTGGGGATAACGTCCATAATGCGAACCACCGACTCAACAACGTCGTCCACGTAAGTGAAGTCTCGACTCATGTGGCCGTTATTGAACACGTCAATGGGCCGACCGTCGAGGATGGCTTTGGTGAACTTGAACAGCACCATGTCGGGTCGTCCCCACGGGCCGTACACCGTGAAGAACCGTAGCCCCGTTGTAGGGAGATTGAAGAGGTAGGAATAGCTGTGCGCCATCAGCTCATTTGAGCGTTTGGTCACGCCGTACATGGACAGTGGGTGGTCGGCTCCGCGCTGCACGGAGAAAGGCATCTGCGTGTTGGCTCCGTACACCGAGCTCGAGCTGGCGTACACGAGATGGGGGATCTTGCGGTAGCGACACTCCTCGAGCACCTGGAGAAAGCCGAGGATGTTGGAGGCGACGTAGGCGTCGGGCCGTTCGAGGGAATAGCGAACGCCAGCTTGTGCCGCAAGGTGAACGACGCGCTGAAAGTCGCAACGGTCGAACAGCTGATTCATCGCCTCCGGGTCCGCGAGCGTCGTGCGCACGAATTCGAAATTGCGGTGCTTCTGCAGGGCAGCGAGACGGGCCTCCTTGAGTCTGACGTCGTAGTACTGATTCACAGAATCGAGACCCACCACCTCGTGGCCGTCGGTCAGGAGCCGGAGGGCGACGTGGAACCCGATGAATCCTGCTGCACCTGTAACGAGTATCTGCATCGACTCTTCTCGGTGGAGGTTCGCCCGGGCCGACGGAGCCTTGCTCGGGCCGGTGCGAGGGGCATAATAGTCGCACACGACCGCCGTGCAAGCCTCATTGGCCACTGGCGCCGCCAGTTCTATCTTAGTTCTCGTGACTCTCCCGAGCCCGCCCCGGATTCGCGTGCTTCGCGCGATCGCGCGCCTCAACGTGGGTGGGCCCGCCTGGAATGCCGTGCTGCTCACCGCCGGTACCCGCGCACGCTATCCGACCGTCCTCGCCGTGGGCGCCATCGGCCCGCACGAGGCGGACATGTCCGGTTTGGCCGAGGCCCATGGGGTTTCGTTGTTCCGCATCCCCGGCCTCGGTCGCGAGGTCCGTCTAACGGGCGATCTCCACGCGCTCTGGAGTCTTTGGCGGCTATGTCGCCGGATCCGACCGGAGATCGTTCACACTCACACCGCGAAGGCTGGGACGCTTGGTCGACTCGCCGCGTGGCTCGCAGGCGTGCCCGTACGCGTGCATACGTTTCATGGACACGTCTTCCGGGGGTATTTCGGCCGGTGGCAGACCGCGATCTACATCGCCATTGAGCGGCTGCTTGCTCGGATTACGACGCGGATCGTGGCGATCAGCGAGCGCCAGGCGGATGAGCTTTGCCGGTACCTGAGACTCAAGGCCGACCGTGTAACAGTCGTGCCGCTGGGGTTCGAGCTGCGTCGTTTCGTAAACGCGGACCCGGAGGCGGCGCGCCGTCGGTTCCGAGAACGAGTGGGCGTGGGTGACCGCCTCGTCGTCACCATGGTCGGGCGCCTTACCGCGATCAAGAACCACGCGCTTGCCCTCAGAGCCTTTGCGGAGGTCGCTGCCGAAACCCGAGACGTTCACTTGGTGCTGGTGGGTGGCGGCGAGGAGGAGCCGGTGCTCCGGGCTCTGGTGCAGCGGCTCGGCCTCTCTGGGCGGGTGCAGTTCGCTGGTTGGTGGGACGATTTGGAGGCGGTCTATTATGGATCCGACATCGTGGCTCTCAGCTC
>VBAP01000044.1:46407-49994 GCA_005882335.1 Candidatus Segetimicrobium genomatis | reverse complement strand
GCACCAAGAGTCCCATCACGGCATGCAGGATGCGCGCACGCACGAGCGTCGACGCATCACCAGAATTCTGCACGGCGCTGTACAACACGACCGCCCCACCGACCACCAGGATGAGCGTCGCCACGAGCACCGGCCAGTCCAGGTACCGCAGCAGCCGCCGGCTCATCGCGGCACCTCGACATCAGCAGGCTGCGGAAAGACGGCGTGCAGCATGGCGCGCGCGACGGGGGCCGCCGAGATGCCGCCACGGAATCCATGTTCAACGAACGCCACGACCACGATGCGGGGCTCGCCGACCGGCGCGTACCCGGCAAACCAGGCATGAGGCTTCCCGCGGGGATTCTCGGCGCTGCCGGTCTTCCCCGCCATGGGGAGCCCCGGAATTTTCGCGCCGAGACCGCTGCCCCGTTCCACCACGGCGCGCATCCCTTCCCGCAGCACCGCCAGGGTGGAGGCCTGGTACGGCACGGTGCGCTGCGCAAACGGGTCGGCGCGGTGTGCGGAGCGGTTGCGATCGTAGGTCATCAACAAGATCCGCGGCTGCATCAGCTGCCCACCGGTGGCGATCCCCCCGAGCATCCGCAGCACCTGAATGGGAGTCACCGTGATCGCACCCTGGCCGATGGACATGTTCACGCTGTCGCCTGGATACCAGGGTTCCCCCACCAGTTGCTCTTTCGTCGAGGGGCTGGGGATGGTGCCGTTAATCTCGCCCGGGAGGTCGACCCCGGTCAGCTCGCCCAAACCCATCATCAAGGCGTACTTCGCCAGCTCCTCGCCGCCCAGCCGGTAGCCCAGCGTGTAAAAAACCACGTTCACGGAGTTGGCGATCCCGGTGATGAAGTCGATGCGCCCCCAGGCCCGGAGGTCGCCGAAGGTCCACTGGCCGAGCTGGAAGTAGCCCGGCGCGTCGAACATGGTCTGCCGTGTCACAATCCCATGCTCCAGCGCCGCGGTCGCGGTCACCAGTTTGAACACCGAACCAGGCTCGTATGTCGCCGCGATGGCGCGGTTCAGCAGGGGTTTGCGACGATCCGTCGTGATGGCCTGCCACGTCTTGGGACTGATACCGATGGCGAACAGGTTGGGGTCGTACGAGGGAATGCTGGCCATCGCCAGAATATCGCCGCTGCGGGGATCCATCGCCATCGCTGCGCCCGCCTGCATGCCGCTTGCCTCCAGGGCATCGTACGCCGCCTTCTGGACATCCAGGTCAACGGTCAGGACGATGGCGCGACCCGGGATCGCCGGCAGGCGCGACAGCACCCGGAGGGGCCGCCCCAGCGCGTCCACTTCCATGCGCAGCCGGCCGTCGATACCGCGCAGCACAGTCTCATAGGATCGCTCCGCGCCGGCCTTGCCGATAAGGTCGCCAGGTTTGTACCCTTCGACTTGGCGGGCGGCAAGCTCGTCGGGGTCGATCTCTCCTAGATACCCCAGGACGTGGGCGGCCATCTTGCCGTGCAAGTAGTATCGGACCGGCTCCGGCAGGATGATGACGCCGGGCAGATCTAGCCGGTTCTCTTCGATCATGGCCACGACGTTCGGACCGACGTCACGTTTGATCCGGACCGGCTCAAAGAGGCGGGGCCGGTTGCTGACGATCCGGGTGGTGATCTCGTCCGGCACCATCGCCAGGATGGAGGCCAGCCGCGGGATGACGATCGAGGGGTTCCGCAGTTCGAGGGGCAGCACGGCGACCGTAAACGCCGGCCGGTTGCTGACGAGGGGCCGGCCCTTTCGATCGTAGATAATCCCGCGAGGGGCGGCCAGAGTGTAGTCGCGGATCCGGTTCTCTTCGGACTGGCGCAGGTACGACGCGCCCTGGAGCACCTGCACCTGCCACAGGCGCACAACCAGGATGCCGATGAGCATCCCAATGATCAGATTGAGGATGAACAGCCGTCTCGACGGCTGCTGGTTCTCCATCGCCGGTGCCTCTAGTGCTCTCGCTGGAGCCGGGTCTCGATGACCCGGATCCCCCGAAACAGCAGCGGGGCGATTGCGCTGTTCAGGATGGCCTGCACGATCACCTTGGCGACGAGCGCGGACCAGGACGGCACACCCAGGCCGACGACCAGCGCGACGATGACCAGCAGCACCTCACCCAGCAGCGTGCCCACGAAGGTGGCGATGGCAGGCAGGAGCGGGTTCTCTATGTAGATACTGCGCTCAAACAACCCGGAGGCAAACCCCACGACCAATTTGCTGAGGCCGTTGACGCCGAGCGGGCCGCCGCCGGAGAGCAAATCCTGCAACAATCCCGCTGCGACGCCCACCACGGCACCACTCTCGGCCCCCCGCAGGATGCCCATCCCCACGGCGAACGGCAACAATGGGTCGAGCGCTGCCCCCCACACCTGCACGCGCGCCAGCCACGCAGCCTGCACCAACGCCACTACCACCAAGACGCCGGCGTAGGCTAGGGCCCGGCTCACCGCAACCTTTCACAGCCCGGCAAACGCCACCGTTTGCCTGTCACAGCCACCTCTATGCGAATCGACACAATCTACGCCCACACGCTACTGCCTCATTACCGAGGCAGGAGGATCAACACCTCTTCCAAGCGGTCCAGAGGCGCGGCCGGCTCGACCTGGGCTTCCTGGAGGTACTCCCCCTCTTCCTGGACCACTCGGGTGATCCGGCCCACCACGAGGCCCTTGGGGAACACGCCACCCTGGCCCGATGTCACCACCAGATCGCCCGGTTCCACCTGGGCCGTGCGCGAGAGGTACTTCAGGTGAAGTGTCCGCTCGCTGCGGCCTTCCACCACGGCCAGGTCACGGGAGCGTTGCACCAGCGCGCCGACCGCGCTCCGCGAGTCAACGATGAGCAGCACGCGTGAGGTTGTCAGCGTGACCTCGATCACGCGCCCGACGACACCGTCGGCGGTTACCACGGGCGCGTTGCGGCGCACACCGTCGCGGCTACCGCGGTCCACCAGCAGGGTCCCGAACCACCGGGACACGTCCCGTCCCACCACGTGCGCAGCAAGCGACCGGTAGGCGGTCTGGCTCCGCAACTCCAGCAGCCGTTCCAGCCGCTGCGCGGAGGCGGCCTGCTCGCGCAACTCCGCCATTTTCCGCGAAAGGGCTTCGACTTCTCCGCGCAGCCGCGCATTCTCCACCCGCAGCCGGCCGATCTCGGTGTAGAGCTCCCACATTCGTTCCGCGCCGTCGGCGATCCGGGCCATCCCGGCCTGCACAGGCAGCAGCACAGTCAGCACTGCGGTCCCGATGGCACCCACCTGCCGGCGATCAGGGCTGCGGGCCTGTGAGGTGAGCAGGACCACGATGAACAGAAACAGTCCCAGGAAGATGGCCATCCGCCGCCTGGCGGCGATCAGTTCGGTCATCCAGCCTTCATCCTCACAGCTTCTTCGAGGTGATCAGCACGCGTTTCATGGTGTCGATCTCTTCCAGCGCCCGACCCGTGCCCAGGACAACCGCGGACAAAGGATCGTCGGTCAGCATCACGGGCATGCCCGTCTCCTCGCTGAGCAAGCGGTCAATGCCTCGCAGGAGCGATCCGCCGCCGGCCAGGACGATGCCCCGATCCACAATGTCGGCGGCCAGTTCCGGCGGAGT
>VBAP01000044.1:545-46395 GCA_005882335.1 Candidatus Segetimicrobium genomatis | reverse complement strand
TCGGCCAGGGCCTCACGAGCCTCGGAACTCGTCATACGCACCGTGCGCGGCAGCCCGCTGACCAGGTCCCGTCCTCGCACTTCGATGCTCTGCTCCTCTTTCATCGGGTATGCCGATCCGATCGCGATCTTGATATCTTCGGAGGTGCGTTCCCCGATGAGGAGGTTGTAGGCGCGCCGGCAGTATTGGATGAGCGCCTCATCCATTTCATCGCCGCCGACGCGGATGGACTTGGAAGTGACGATGCCTCCCATGGCGATCACCGCGACCTCGGTCGTGCCGCCGCCGATGTCCACCACCATGCTCCCCACCGGCTCTGAGATCGGGAGCCCGGCACCGATCGCGGCGGCCATCGGCTCTTCAATCAAATAGGCCTCCCGGGCGCCGGCCTGCTCCGTGGCGTCGATGACGGCCCGACGCTCCACCCCGGTGACGCCGGACGGAATGCCGACGATCACGGTCGGGCGGAGCAACGTCCTGTTCTTCAGGCCCTTGCGGATGAAGTACGCGAGCATGGCTGCCGTGGTGTCGAAGTCGTCTCGCCCGGGGTCCGGCCGACCATGCGTTTGGCTTCCTCGCCAACCGCGATGATCTGCCCATCATCGGCGCGCTTGGCCACCACGGATGGCTCCCGCAGCACGATGCCTTCGCCTTGGACGTAGATCAGGGTGTTGGCTGTCCCTAGATCGACTCCTAAGTTTCGACTGAACCGGCGAAACAGGAACTTGAGCGCCATGGCCCTCCCCGATCTGCCCTGTGATGGTGGTGGTACCCCAATCCGCTGCTGCCTAGGCCCCTACATGCTCTTGCTCAGCCCGCTAGGGAAATCCCTGCCGCTGCTCACGCAAACTCACAAATGCGCGCTCCCCAATGATGATGTGATCCAGGACCTCGATCCCCATCAGCCGCCCGGCCGCACGGAGTTGCTCGGTAATCAGAATATCGTCGCGACTGGGCTCGGGGTGCCCTGACGGGTGGTTGTGTACGACGATCACCCCGGCGGCGCTGTGGCGGATGGCCTCCTTGAACACTTCCCGAGGGTGCACCGGGGCTGACGCCAGGCCTCCGATGGACACGTCGGCGACCCCGAGCACTTCATGGCGGGTATTGAGGAGGATGGCCCGGAAGTGCTCCCGGTCCAGCGTATGCATCGAGGCGCAGAGGGCGGCGGCGTCCGAGGCGGAGCGGATGATCCGGCGCTGCGGCGGAGGCTCCAGAAGCCGCCGGGCCAACTCCAGGGCCGCCAGGACCCGGGCCGCCTTGCTCTCTCCGACGCCGGGCAGGGTGACCAGCTCCTCAAGGGTCGCCTGGGCGAGCCCGCCCACTGACCGGAACCGACCGAGCAGCGTCGCGCCGACCTCCAGCGCAGTGGCCTGCCGTGTGCCCGTTCCGAGCACGAGAGCCAGCAACTCTGCCGTCGACAGAGAACCCGCGCCGCTAGTCCTGAGGCGCTCGCGGGGGCGAAGTTCGGCGGGAAGTTCTTTGATGGTCACACCGCTGGTGAGCCGCGGGATCGACAAACAGCGGAACAAGTATAGCAACGCACCTGTCGCGATTCAAATGCAGGGGATAGCTCAGTTGGGCTATTGCAGCAGCCGAAAGATCCAGATGGCGACGACGATACCAATCAGGATAGCCAGGTTCAACCGCACGGTCGCTCCGATCGTGAAGGTCAGGACGCGGATGTCAAGGGTCAGCGGCGGATCGATCCCGGCGCGGACGTCTCGGGACAGCAGCGACAGCACCGGATAGGCGGCCACGGCCTCGGCGATGACGCTGCCCAATAGGGCTCCGACGACGATCACGAAGACTAAGACCCACCACGGGCTGCGCGTCCGACGCACCTGTCACCTCTGTCCAGGGTGGGAACTTCGACGCCGAGTAACCAGTAGCCAGTGACCAGTAGGCAGTCGAGAAGCCGGCGGGCTCTGGTTACTGGCGACTGGCTACTGGCTACTAGTTGGTATCAGGGGATTCCTGCGCAACAGGCCGTGGGCTGACCAGGCGAGCGACCCAAATACTCACTTCATATAAGATGTAGGTCGGCACTGCCATCAACATCTGGGACACGACGTCACCCCCCGGGGTCAACACCGCGGAGGCGGTCACGATGGCCAACAACGCGTACTTGCGGCCGGCGGCCAGGGAGGCCGGGGTTACGACCCCCAGCCGCGCCAGGAAGAGAATCACCACCGGAAGCTGGAACAGCAGCCCAAACGCCAGGACGAACGCCGTCACAAACGAGGTGTAGGCCTGGACGGAGATCATCGGAACGAGGTCGGGGGTCTGATAACTCAGCAGAAACCGCACGCCGATGGGGAGAATGACCAAGAAGGCAAACGCGGCGCCGCTGACAAACAACGCCAGCGCCGCTGGAACCAGCGACAGGCTGTACCGCCGCTCGGTCGGAGTGAGCCCCACCGAGACGAATCGCCAGAGTTGATACAGCATCACCGGAAGGCTCAGGAACACCCCCGCCAATGCCGCGACCTTCAGCCTCACGAAGAATGCCTCGGTCGGCGCCAGAAACACCACCTGCCCGACCGGCCGCAAAACCGCGGCGAGGATCCGTTCCACGAACAGATACCCGGCGGAGGTCGCCACGCCAAATGCGGCCAAAGAATAGAGGAGCCGCTTCCGCAGCTCCTCAAGGTGCTCGACGATCGTCATCGGGCGGTCGTCCAACGTCCCACCCTCAGGTCAGGAGTTTTTCTTCTGTGGCGACGCCGGCTTGTCCAGTTCGTTCTCCGCCTCGTGCACCGCTCCACGGAACTCTCGAATCGCCCGTCCCAGCGCGCCACCGACCCCCGCCAGCCGCTGGGGACCGAAGATAATCAACGCCAGGAGGAGAATGACGATCAATTCCGGCCATCCGACATTGGGCATGCGTCACCCCCGGACTCGATTATACACCCTTGTCTACTGGACCTTGCGCGGCCGGCGCAGCACAGACCAGACTCCCGCCAGCAGCCCGGCGAGCGCGCCGATTGCCCAGGTGGGTAACCCCCGCAGGCGCGCCGCCTGCGACGCCCAGCCGTCGGCAGTGCGGCGTGTCCACTGCGTCCGGGTGCCCCACGTCCGGCGCAGCGACCTCAGATCGGCTGTAATCTGCCGGCGCAGTTGCGCAATGCGCTCCTCGTCGGGTGCACCCGGCTTCATCGCTGCCGCTCCAACGCCTGGCGGATCGCCCGCCAGTCCTCGCGTAGACCGGCCAGGACAGTGAGCCGCCGCTTGCGCAGCCTGAGCCGCGCCACGATCAGTAGCACGGTGACGATCGCGAGCATGACGCCGAGCACGATAGCCGTCGCCAGCCACGTCGGCAACACCTGCGCCAGCACCAGCACCAGCACAGCCACCGCCACCGGGATCATCAACAGGACCAGGGCCAGCGCCGAGACCAGCAGAAATAGTGAAATCGCCACGTCGCGGAGGGCCGTGCGCATCTCCTGTCGGGTCAGATCCACGCGCGCCTCAAGCAGGGCGACAATGTGCTGGAGCAGGCGGCCGACGACGCTGGTCACCGGCTCGGATCCTGCTGACTGCGGGTCCTCGCTCATGACCTCCCACTCCCGTCAGCCGTCACGGCGTTCTGGAGCGCATACCCGACGGCATCCCGAAAAGGTCTCAAATTCAGCCCGAAGGCGCGCACAGTCTTTGTATTATCGCATACGTTGTCCACCAAAAGCGCCTCGAACTCATCCTGGGTGATCGGCGGATTTGGCAAATACCTAAACTCCCTGACCAGCGCCCGGGCCAGCGACATCGGCATGTGCACCTTCCACCGGCGGACGCCCAGCGCCGCCATCACTTCATCCAGCACACGGTCGTATGCCAGCGCGTCGGGACCGCCGAGTTCGTAGACTTCGCCGAGCACGTCGTCGCGCCTGAGGGCCTGACCTACCACGGCCAGCAGGTCACGAACATCCAGCGGCATCGAGCGGTACTTCCCGGAACCAAGGACTGGGACGATGGGCGTGAGGACAGCCAGGACCGCGAGGGGCCGTTCGGGCGCGCCGAGCAGATACAACGGGTACCAGGGCCCCAGCCGCACCACGGCGGCGAACTGTGCGGCGGCGCCGCCGCCCGGGCCGATGACAAATGAGGGCCGGACGATGACGGTCGGGACCCCGCTGTGCCGGATGGCCTCTTCGCCCGCCCACTTCGACTGCAGATACCGCGGCGCCTCTGGCCCAGCGCCCAACGCGCTGAGGTGGACGATCCGCTTGACACCCGAGACCCTCGCCGCCGCGGCGACTTCTGCTGCGCCGCGCCGGTTCACTAGATCAAACGTGGCGCCGACCCGTTCTCGGATAATCGCCACCAGGTGCACCACCGCAGCGCAGCCGTCAAAGGCCCGCTCCAAGGCCCCCACGTCGCCGACGTCGGCGTAGGCCACCGTACACCCCAGGCCCTGAATGGCGGCCATGCGGAGGTCTTTCTTCGTGCCGGGTCGTACCACGGCGCGCACATCGATTCCCTCTCCACGCAGCATGCGCACAAGATGGGAACCGATGAAACCCGCAGCGCCGGTGACCGCGACAATGCCTGGGGCCGGTCGGCCAGTATTCTCAGACGCGGTCACGACGGATGCGGAGAACGCAGAGCGCAGAAGGCAGAGCGCAGACTGCCCAGCGCACTCAGGGTTCTTTGCGTTCTGCGTTCTGCCGTCTGCGTTCTACTCAGCGGGATCTCACGACGACGAACTCTGTAAGCGCGAGCAGGCTGTCCTTCGCCGGGCTGGGGGGCAGAAACGACAGCGCCTCGCCGGCCTGCCTCGAATAGCGGCCTGCCACATCCAGCGCGTAATCGATCGCCCGGTAGCGATGCAGCAGCCCACGAACTTCTTCCATCCGCCCGTCGCCCGCCGGACCCGCCAGCAGACTGGTGAGCCGGGCGCGGTCGTCTGGCGCGGCTTCACGCAACGCCCGGATCACCGGCAAGGTGATCGTGCCACTCTGGACGTCGCTATAGATCGGTTTGCCGAGGGTATCCTCCCGGCTGGTCAGATCCAACGCGTCATCGGTGATCTGAAACGCCATTCCCCATTGCAGGCCGAAGGTCCCCAGGCGCTCGGCGGCGGCTGGATTGCCGGCCACTAGCCCTCCGGCGCGGCAGGCCGCCGAAAACAGGTGGGCGGTTTTGCCCGCAATGATTTGAAAGTAGACGCTCTCGTCGTCGTGCGGCTCCTGCCCGTATTTGATCTGCATGATTTCCGCCTGGCTCATCTTCACCGTCGCCGCGGCCAGGGTGGGCGCGACGTCTGGATGGCGGATGCGGCTGAGGAGATCAAAGGCTTTCGCGAAGAGGTAGTCCCCCAGCAGCACGGCAATCTGGTTTCCCCACTGCACGTTCACGGTGGCCACGCCGCGACGCACTTCCGACTGATCGATGATGTCGTCGTGGATCAGCGAGGCGATATGGATGAGCTCTACCGCCTCCGCCAGCCAGAGCCGGGCTTCCCCGGCGCCGCCTCCAGCCTGCGCCGCCAGACACACCAGCGCCGGCCGGATCATCTTGCCTCGCGTGCCCAGCACATGCCGAACCAGCTCACTGACAAACGGATCTTCGGCGACCAGCTCCTGCTCCAGCAGACCGTGGAGCCTCGACAGCTCGTCCTGGATAGGCGCGTAGATCGTGGTCAGATCCGTGCGCGTGGTCGTGGAACCTGCCAGGCGAGATTCGTCTGAACGCATACGTAGAAGCTTCGAGGGAGGACAGCAGCGCCCTTCGGCCCGCGCGGGGCGGGTCGAAGGGCGCCGGCCGTGGCGTATCCTACTGGGCCACGGTGATCGTCGTCTTCATGCCGGCTTCGGAATGTCCGGCGATGGTGCAGAGGACATTGTACGTGCCGGGTTTGAGGTCCACGGTCACCTCTTTTGTGGAGCCGGGCGGAATGGCCTCTAAGTCGACGCTGGTCCCCTCGATGACGAAGTTATGCTCGATCGTGCCTTCATTTTTGATGAGCAGCTTCACCTTGCCTGGCTTCATCGTCGAACTCGCGAACTGGATGGTCCATTCCTTCTCCGAGACCATCACGGCGGACCCCTCCGGGGTCCCGCTCGGCTGACCACCACCCTGCTGCCCACCGCCGCCGCACGCTGCGGCGAAGGCGGCCACGAGCATGACGACGATCCCCAACCAGATCCATCTGCGCATTGCCATCCTCCCTTAACGGATGATAAGGTGGAAAACCTTAATTAGAATAGCAAAGCAGATGACAGGTGGCTAGGGTCACGCAGTCGGGCGGTCGGGCAGTCACGCAGTCGCGAAAGAGAACTGCTCGAGAGGCACGCGACCGCGCGACTCCGCGACCGCGCACTAGGCTTCGGCAATCAACCCGAATGAGGCAATGAACGTCAGCAGCAAGAACCAGAGGAGATAGAACACCAGGTAGGCGAGATAGACGCGCAGCGGCTTCCGCCTCACGTCCGCTCACCCTCAGGCGTGCCCGCCGGTTGGGCCACGGCCGGGCGCCCGGCGGTCCGCGCCGGTTGGGCCGGCGGCAGGACGGCAATCCGATCCACAAATGCCTTGACCTCGGCCAGGAACGCAGCCCCGTCGTGTAGTCCGAACGCCAGCATTCCGATGCGCGCAGTATCCACTTTGCGGCGTTGCAGCCGGCGCTGCAGCTGATCGATCCGGTCGCGCATCAGGAAGTTCCCCTCGCGATTGAGGCAGTCTCCGTAGGGGCAGCCGGTGACAAAGACGCCGTCAGCGCCGCGATTCAACGCCTCCTCGAGCCAATCCGGGCGCACGAACCCTGAGCACGGCACTTGAACAACGCGCACGTTGGGCAACTCGCGCAGGCGACCGCCATCGGACAGCGGTTTGAGGTCCACGCTCCAATCGCAGATGAAGCCAATGACCTTCGGCACCTGAGTCATGACCCGTTCCAACCTCCGCGATCCGTGAATCGCGTCCCTAAGCTGCGGCGCCGGGGGTTGGAACGGGTCATGCCCGCACCGCCTGCCCTGAGCCGGGTCGAAGGGCCTCCGCGACCTGTCGCAGCACGTCTCGTTCCAGGAACTTCGGCAGCTCCAGAGCCTCAAACGGGCACGCGCCGATGCAGATGCCGCACTCGACGCAGCGGGACTCTATGACCACCGCCAGGAGGCTGCGGTGTCCTGGCGAGGGTACCATCACGATCGCGTTGTAAGGACAGTCGTAGTAACACAACTCGCAGCCGGTGCAGTTGCCATCGATGACCTGCGCCACCCCAGAGTGGCGCACACCCATCTCCACCGGGGTCTCACGACGGCTGGCGTACGGAATGGCGAGGCCCCCCACGAAGAGGGCCACCAGCAAGAGCACGACGACGCCTGCCGGGAGGAAGTTTAGGAGCCAGAACGGGATCAGGAAGAAGACGTCCATGGGGAAGCTGGTGGGGTGCGCCGCGGGTGCGGCGGCGGGAATGGTCTCTCGAGTCATGGGCACTACTCCGGCCAGCAAGAACACCAGACCTACGCAGAACAGCACCCAGACGCCGGGCGGCCAGATCTTCGGATGGCGCAACCGAACGTAGTGCCACCACAGGAACGCGTACAGGGCGGTGGCGGGGCCGATGTGTAAGAACAGGATGCGCACCAGCGTTCCATCGCTGATCCCGAGGCCGCCGATGAAGAGGCGGGTCAGCGCTCGCTCGTCCCACACCAGCTGGTAGCCGGTGAACCCGATGAACCCGCCAAAGAGGAGCAGGAACATCCCAGAGATCCATGGGTTGTCGCGCGCGAACAAGTGGCGATCGGTGAACCAGTTGCGAAGAAGGTGCAGCAGGATGGCGACGATGAAGCCGTCGGCAGCATAGCGATGCACGCCGCGCACGATCCCGCCGTAGGGGACGCGGTCGGTGATGTACTGCACAGAGGCAAACGCCTCGCCCAGACTGGCATCATAGTAGAAGAAGAGGAAGATGCCGGACAGCACCAGGGTGAACAGGAACAGGTTGGACAGCCCACCGGTGTAGTACAGCGGGTTGAAATCGGTGGGATAGAGCCTGTTCACCCAGACATCCAGCCGCAGCGTCTCCCGCAGCAGCGTGGTCATGAGCCGCGCGTAGCGTCCGGGTGTCTGGCGCTCGACTACAGTGCTCATCGCTCAGTCTTCCGAGGCCCGGTCATGCCCATCTTCCGCAGCAGCAAGACGATGAACGAATACGCGATCAGCAATGCGCCGACGGACCCGCCGCCCAAGAACCACTGATCGGTCGCTTCTCCGTAGATGATGCCTACGGCGAAGAGCAGCGACAATCCGCTCAGCAACGCGACGCCCATAGTGTAGACGGTACGCACCCTTTAACCCCCTGAACTGCGGGATGAGGGATTGGGGATTAGCAAATGCAACGGGATCTCAGTCACCTTGATGTTTTCCAATCCCTTATCCCTACTCCCTAATCCCGCCCTTCTCCTGGCCGCGTACCTGGCAGATCCGAAGCCTATTACTTGCCCCGGAGAAACCATTCGTAGAGTCCGATGCGCCGCTTGACGCGGCCGGCCGCCCGGTCCCACGCATACACCCAGAAACCGAGATAGAGGAACGATCCGGCGAAGACCGCCGTGTACAGCAACGTGTGCATGAGCCCCGCCGGCGTGGGCATCTGCCACGTCTGTCGCAGCGCCGCCCATCCAGCCGCCAGCGCCCACATGGCCACCAGGAAGACAGCCACGAACGCCAGGGCTTTCACGCAATGCCGAGCCTCATCCGTGCACCGGTGCCCTGGCCGGCGGACTGATGCCGGCCGCGGCGGCCTGCCGCTGTTGCCTGCGATGCCTCAGCTCCCAGAACAGCCCCAGGGCGAGGACGACCAGCGTGATGTTCATGATGAGGAACGGGTCGCGCTCGATCACCGCGATGTTGAACAGAATCAGGGCGGTGAATGCCAGGAAGTAGAGCACCGCCAGGGCGCCGACGACGGTGAAGAACGGCCGTTCCAGCGGCCGGCGGCCTTTACTACGGTCCAGGAACGGCACGATCAACCCGAACCCAATGAGCAGACCGGGCCCCAGGCCTGCCCACAACGGCGGCGTGTACTTTACGTACTGGTACAGCGCCAGGAAGTACCAGTCGGACAGAATCGGCAGCGGCGTCTTTGTCGGATCCGCCCTCCGGCCGCTCTCCGCCGGCAAGATGATGGAGATCACGACCAGCATCACCAGGAACAGCGCCAGGGGGAACAACGACATGTTGATGCGCTTACGGCGGGTACGCTGGAAGAAGACTTCCACCAGGATCAGCAGGACCAGCGAGATCCCGAAGTGGAGGGCATAGAAACGGGTGATGGTCGCCTGCCCGACGGCCGGCCCGCCGAGGAACAGGAAAGCGATCATTGAGCCGAACTTCAGCGGCCCGATGAGCGGAAGTTCATCGAAGTACACCGGCACGGTCAGCACGACTTTGGCCGCCCAGAACGCCCGCTGGTTCCAGATCAACAGGTAGCCGGTAATGCCGGACACCATTCCCAGGATGAGCCCCAGGAAGGCCAGCATCCAAGAGAGTTCTCCGGGCTTCTTATACTCTGCGAGGAAGTACATCCGATAAATGCGGAGGAAGGTGATAGTGATCAGCGCGTCGGCGCCGTACTTGTGCAGACCGCGAGTCAACCCTCCGAGCGTCACGGGGCGGCCGAGAAAGGTGAGCGCCAGGCGGCCGATGTCGTTTTGGATCCGCTCGATGGAGGTATAGGCGCCGGTCGTGGTCGGCTCGTACCACAGCATCAAGATCACGCCGGTGACCACGGTGATCAGCCAGAAGTAATACAGCATCGGCCCCATCAGGTACAGCGGGTTGTCCTGACGGGCCACCAGCGTCTCGTCAAAGAGATCGAGCTTCTGACGACGCTGCGCTAACCAGTCACGAACTTTTTCCCACATCAACTGGCCTCACGGAGTCTGATCATTTCGAGCTTCGTCGTTCTCGGGAACGCGGGAACAGGGGAACCCCCACAGTCGCTTCGCTCCCTCGGGGCGGAGCGCGGGAACGCGAAACTCCATATCAGGGCCGTTGTTCCCGCGCTCCCGCGATCCCGTGTTCCCGTCATTTTACTCAGGCAATGCCTCCCGGCTCCACGTCGGTGGCGATGATGTTCTCTCCCTGGATCTCATACAGAAACGTCCGCGGGGGCCGCGGTGCCGGACCGGACAGGACCCGCCCGGGGAGCTGCGGGTCAGCCGGGTCGTAGATGCTGAGATGGCATGGACAGGCCATCAGCGCGTGCTGCCGTGGGGGTGGCGGGAGATACCCGCCATACCCGGCGGTGACTTCCTTGTAGTTCGGCACAAAGTTATAGATGCACCCCAGGTGGGGACAGATGCGGGAGAAAACGATGAGATCGCTCTCCGTCACCTTCGGGGTCTTCCCGATATCCCGTGCCCAGCGCCATGGTCCCTGGCCCGTGGCGGGATCGTACAGGGTGATCTTATAGGGCAGCTTGATCACCACACCCGGGACGTTGGCGGCTTTAAAACCCTCCGGAGTATACTGCGGATATTTCTGCGTGAAGACGAAATACTTGTAGTCCCAGGGATTGGCAACTTCCCGCAGCGTCGCCACGGCGATCACCTCGCCGCGCGCGGCGTCCTGGACAGTCGGCGCGTAGATCTTGAACTTCTCAACGTTGGGCTTGAGGAACCGCAGCAGTGGCGACACCAGTGCCGCCGTTGCCGCCAGCGCCGGCAGGGTCGTCACCAGCTTCAGGAACTTGCGCCGTGCCATCATCTCAGCGGGTTTGGTGTCCACAGCCGCCTCATTCAATGAGCCCAGGGAACCGAGGGTCCAAGGGACCCGCGTGCCTTGTCTCTATTCTAAGGAGAATCGCGGCGACATGGCTATAGTGCCCGCCTGGTTCCCAGGTACCTTGGTCCCTGGGCTACGGTTTTGCCGGGTACTCGTAGATGAACGTCCAGATATAGTTCACGAGGGCCCAAATCTCGTCCTCAGCGAGTTTGCCGCGATACGCGGGCATCTCTCCATGGCCATCGATGACGGATTGAAACAACTCGCTGGGCTTGCGCTGGGCCATCAGGTTGACGTCTGTGAAGATTCCGGGACCCTGGCCGCGCGCCCAGTTCCACAGTTTTGCGGACAGCGCCAGGCCCTCCGGCCCCCGCCCGTCGCCGTTCGGGCCGTGGCAGGAGGCGCAGGTCAGCGCCCGGCCGCCGACGTCGATGGCCCGGGTCTCGTAAATCTGTTTGCCGCGCGCGACCTCCTGGGGGGTCGTCGAGAACGCCCACTCGAAGAACAACACATGCCACCGCTCTTCATCGGTGAGTCGCACGCCGAACGTCGCCGCACCGTACGCCGGCCGCGGTCCGAAGGACGGCATTGCCGTGTGGGGCCGTCCGCGGGTCACAGTCTCGTACATGCTGAACGGGCTGTTCAAGCGCATCTGCACCACATTGTGGAAATTGGCAGGATGGCTGGGTAGTTGCTCACCCCTGGTGCGGATCCCAATCAGTGACAGGAAGTCGGTGAGCAGGTCCTTGCCGGGCGACTTCAGGTTGGCGGCCGCCGGTCCGTTGCCGAGGCCCTCTGGGCCGTGGCAGACGACGCACTGGGCCTTCATGAAGACCTTCGACCCTTCGACAGCGGAAGGTTTGATCGGCGTCCCATCGCGTCCCAGAGGCAACAGCGGCTTGTCGGGAGGCGCCAGGGACAACCCTGCTCGAACGTTGCCGCCGGCCCGGGAGACATCGACGGTCGGCTGGCACGCGGCCAAAAAAAGAGCGCCGACCGCGATGACGGCCAGGGCGGCGATCCTGCGGAGAGACATATCGCCACGTTGGATTCTTCGGACGGCAGAGGACTCCTCCCCCCAGCTCCACTCACCAAGGAGGGCGCTGTCTGCACAGAGTAACCAGTATCCAATAGCCAGTAAGCAGTCGCCGGTCGCCTGAATCAGTGCGATCGACGAGCCTGGTAGTCTCTGCCGGTTTTCAGCCAACCGGGCGCTGGTCGGCACGGTACGTTCACTGGCTACTGACTAGTGGTTACTGGTTATCCAAGGTGTAAAAATGCCGCGCGTGCTGCTCGTCGATGACGACCGGAAGCTGCTCTCCTTGCTGGAGCGGGGCTTTCGCTTCGAAGGATTTGAGGTGCAGACCGCCACGCTCGGCGTACACAGCGTCGAACTGGCTCAGTCCGAACGCCCGGACCTGGTGGTGCTGGACATCGGCATGCCGGACCTGAACGGGTTCGACGTGTGCCGGCAGCTGCGCGCGCGCCTCGATGTGCCCGTGATCATGCTGACGGCGCGGGACGACGTGGAGGACAAGGTGCGTGCGCTGGACCTGGGGGCCGACGACTATGTGAGCAAGCCGTTTGCCTTCGACGAACTCATCGCCCGCGTGCGGGCCGTGCTGCGGCGTCGCACCGGTGACGCGACCGAGAGGCTCGCGTTCGCCGACCTCGTCTGTGATCTTTCAACGCGTGAAGTCACGCGCGGGAACCGGACGGTGGCGCTGACTCCGCGGGAGTTTGAGCTCCTTGTCTACTTCCTGCGTCACCCGCGACAGGTCCTCACGCGTGACGCCATCCTGGAGGCGGTGTGGGGGTACGAGCTCGCGGGGGACACTAAAGTGGTGGATGTGTACGTCGGCTATCTGCGCCAAAAACTGGACTCACCACAGTTGATTCAGACGGTCCGCGGGGTCGGGTACGCGTTGAAAGGGTAGGCATGTACATTCGGACGCGGCTGGCGGTTCTCGTCACCCTGCTGGTGGGGATCACCCTGGCGCTGGTGGGCACGGCCACGTATAAGTTGCTCCGGCACGGCCTGCTCACTGAGATCGAACGGGACGTGACACGGCGCGCCGCCACCTTCGCGGCCAGCCGTCCCCAGCCGCCCTACCCGCTCGACGTGTTTGCGGCGCCAGACGTGTTCCTGCAGGTGGTCAACGCTGGGGGAACACCGGTGGCCGGCTCGGGAAATCTCGGCGGCCGCGTGCTGCCCTTGGACGAGCGGATGCGCAGCGGTGAGGTCGTCGAAGGCCGCGTTGGCGGACGTCCGCTGTTCCTCACGGCAGCGCCGCTCTCCGACGGGACCTACATTGTCGTGGCCCGTTCACCGGTCACCATCTACGGGGCGTTGCGCCAGCTGCGGAGCCTCCTCTACGGCGTGATCGGCGCCGCGCTGCTGCTGGCGGGGGTCGTGAGCTGGGTCGTGGCCCGCGCCGCGCTTCGGCCGGTAGAGCGGCTGCGCCAGCGTGTGACATACGCAGGCCCGCACGATGAGGTCGGCCGGCTGGCGGCAACTTTCAATGCCATGCTGGCGGAGCTGGACGCGGTCTACCGGCAGTTGGACGAGTCCAACCAGCGGCTGCGTCAGTTCCTGGCTGACTGCGCGCATGAGCTGCGGACGCCCCTGACCTTGATCACCAGCAGCCTTGACCTGCTGGCGCGCCTGGGAGAGACCGACCCGGCATTCGCCGCCCAGGCATTGGCCGACATTCGCCAGGAAGCGGAGCGCATGGCGCGGATGATCACGCAGCTCCTGATCCTCGGCCGGGCTGACGCCGGAGCCCAGATCGCCAGGAAGCCGGTCCTGCTCACGGACACGATCGTAGACGTCTGCCGGCAGGGACAGGCGATGGCTGAAGGCATTCGCTTCGTCAACGATGTGCGTGACACCATTACGGGAGTGATGGTCGATGGCAATCCCGACTACCTCAAACAACTGCTGATGATCCTGGTGGACAACGCCTGTAAATACACCCAGCCGCCTGGTGAGGTGCGGATCGCAGCGGCGCTGGAGGATGGAAAGGTGAGACTGTCGGTCTCCGATAGTGGCACCGGCATCGATCCCGGCGACCTGCCGCGCATCTTCGACCGCTTCTACCGGGGGAAGAACGCCACCGGCACCACCGGCACGGGTCTTGGATTGGCCATTGCCCGCTGGGTCGCCGAACAGCACGGCGGCACCATTGAGGTCGAAAGCGCGCCGGGCCGCGGCTCGCGGTTTTCCGTCCTGCTCCCCGTAGCGACCCAGGGACAGCCCGCCGCCTGACCCGCCCTTACCAAACTCTTACCGGTTCCACCCTGCGTTTCTTACCCTCGCGCACTACAATCGGAGGTGAGGTGACCTGGCGACGAACCGCCGGCACGGAAGACTCCTCGCCGGTGCGGTCCTGGCCGGGGTGCTGACGATCACCGCCGCGGCACAGGTCGCAGGACTGCCACCCGACCTGGCCGTATACCGGTCGTGGACGAAGGTGAACGCCGCTCCGCTAACCGATCCGAGCAATCCGCGCGCCGGACCCAAGAACGCTTTCATTTGACACGTTCTATAGATTCGCTCACATTTTTCTGGTATTTGCAATTGGAGTTGTGGTTGTTTTGCGAGTGCTGCTCTTTGGGCAGGTTACAAAAACGGCCACCTTTCGAACCAAGCCGGGCCAATTCAGCAATAAACAAGGGGGGGTAGACTTATGGATCAAACGATGCCGAACGACATGCAGGCCCCTTCCGACCACATGATAAAATACGGAATTCCATTCCTTCGAATTGCGTTTGGGCTTTGGTTTTTGTATCACGAGGCCTACGAGAAAATTCACGCATGGACTCCAGAAACACTGCCGAAACTTTTCAAGATGTGGGCAGAGAATCCGCAGGGCTATGGGTTTTATAAATCCTTCCTCTTAAACTTCGCGCTTCCGAACGCGTCATTTTTTACGCATTTAGTGACATCGTGGGAATTTGTGCTGGGAATCTGTCTCCTTTTGGGTCTAGGAATCAGAATTGTTGCGCCGCTGCAAATCTTTGCAAACATAAATTATATTCTAGGGAAAACCTATGCCTCGGGAGGCGCTAACCTTGATCGCCTTACCATCATTATTTTAGTAACGCTTTTTCTCGTTAGCGCCGGCCGCGAATACGGCCTGGATGGCCGGTTGCGGAGAAAACTCCCGAAGCTTAAGTGGCTGTAAAGAGGCGCCGCGGGTTTTGTCCGCGCGGATGGCGCTTTGAAGCCTTCACGCGCAATGCCGCGGACCAGCCATTCCAACCGCTGGACATCCCGGATCCCGTGGGCCGTTGCCTGAACTGCCACTGCAGATGAAAGTCACGGACCTGGTCTTCACGCCGTTCCTGAACCGGCCTGACCCGCTCCCTGCGCGCCAGGTGGCGGGCGCGGATCGGATCGAGACATTGAACTACCGGTTCGCCCCACAGGTCTTGCGCGTGAAAGCCGGCGCCACTGTAGCGTTTGTGAACTATGACGCGGTCCCCCACGACATCAAACCCCCCAGACGGCTCCTTCGAGTCGGGCAATCTCTCGACGCTGGGGTGGTACTTCCTGACCTTCGACCGGCCCGGCGAGGTGGAGTACTTCTGCGCCATCCACTTGGGGATGCGCGGCCGCATTATCGTAGAGCGCTAGGAGGGCACCCCACGCGCACCCGGATTGCCAGCCTGCTGCTCACTGTCATAATCCTGAACACAGGCGCTGTCGTCACAGCCCAGCAGGCAGGTCACTGTGGAGATCCGGGAATTTGCCTTTTGGCCCCGGGACACGGTGATCACGGCCGGGACCCCGGTGCAGTGGATGAACTTCGACGACGCACCGCATCAGATTGTGCTGACCGGCGGCCGGCCTGGCAGTTCCAGCCCGATCGAGCACGGGAACGAGTACGCCTTTACCTTCAATGAGCCCGGCCAGTTCACGTACCGCTGTGGCGTCCATCCGACGATGTTGGGAGTAATTGTCGTCCAGGGACCGTAGGAACCCAGAACGCAACCGGCAGAACGCAGAATGCGGAAGTAGTCTGCGCTCTGCGTTCTGCCGTCTGCGTTCTACATCACTGTCCTGTACTTGCGTACTCCGCATGGAGCAGGCAGTCCGGGCGGTGATCGCGAACTGTATCACCTGCGAGTTTCCCCGATTGATTCGGCATTCAGATGCGCAACGATCTCAACGCGGGCGTGGACACATCCGCAGTGATCACACGTGGCCTGGCCCGACGGTTTAGCATCGAGTGGGCCGTGCGAGAGGTGACATTTGTTCTCCCCCCGCGCTCGGTGCTGCTGCTGGTCGGCCCCAACGCCTCGGGCAAGACCACGCTGCTGCGCCTGCTGGCCACAGCGCTGAGGCCGACAGACGGTAGCGCATCGGTATTTGGACGGGACCTGGTTCGCGACGCCGATGCCGTACGCCGGCTGATTGCGTTCGTAGGGACCTCCGCCGGCGTGTACGACCTCTTGACGGCGCGCGAAAATCTTCGGTTTGCCGCGGCCATGGGTGGTCGGCCGGATGCACCCGTGGCCAGCTGGCTGGACAGAGTCGGATTGACCGCTGTCGCCGACGCTCCCGTCCGGACCCTGAGCAATGGAATGAAACGCCGTCTTGCGCTGGCGCGAGCATGGCTGACATCTCCCAGGTTGCTGCTGCTCGATGAACCCTATAGTGGGCTGGACAGCGAGGGCCTGACCCTGGTCGCGGAGATGGCTTCGGATACGACACGCCGGGGCGGAAGCGTGATCATTGCCACGCACGAATGGGAGCGCGGGATGAAGATGGCCGACGCGGTGTTGGCGCTGGCGGCGGGCCGGCCGGTGGAGATCGGTCCGGCCGCGCAGCTCACGGCCGCGGACCTGGCTGCAGCGGCGGGAGGCACACGGTGAACGGGGTCCTCCGCGCCGCCGCGGTCGCGCGCAAGGATTTGCTGATGGAATGGCGGGGCCGCCAGACGATCACCGCGACCGGCATGGTGGCGTTGCTGATGATCTTGCTGCTCGGCTTCGTCTTGGGGTCCGAGCCGGGGCGGGCGGCGGCGGTCCTATGGGTGGCGCTGGGCTTTGCGGCGGTCGTCGGGATTCCCCGCATCACCCAATCGGAGGTCGAGCAACAGGCGCTCGAGGCACTTTTGCTGTACCCCGGCAGCCGAGAGCACCTCTACTGGGGGAAGGGTGCGGCGCTCTTCATCATGCTCTCCGCGCTGCTGGTCGCGCTGCTTCTGCTGCTTGGCGTACTATTCAGCGTGGACGTATGGACCCATGTGGGGGCCCTGCTGGGCGTTGGTATGCTGGGAATCGTCGGGCTGAGCGCGATCGGCACGTTGCTCGCGGCGCTGGTGTTGCACGTCCGCGGTCGCGAGTTGCTGATGCCCCTGCTGTTGCTTCCGCTGGCACTTCCGGTCGTGCTGGGGGGCGTGCGACTCACGGAGACGATTCTGGCGGGGACTACCTCCGCACTCTGGATCCTGGTCCTGGTGGCGTTCGACCTGGTGTATCTGTTGGTGTGTCCGATCCTGTTTGAGGTCGTCATGGACGAAGCATGAAGGCGCAGACCGCGCTCGGCGCTGCCGCAGTGCTCTTGCTGGCTACTGCTGTGTACACAAGCCTCCTCGCCTCACCGCCCGACGCCTTCCAGGGCGAGTACGTGCGCATCATGTATGCCCACGTCCCCAACGCCGGGGTGGCCTACCTCGCGTTCGCCATCACCTTTGTCACCAGCGTGCTTTACGTGTGGAAGCGGCGCCCGGATTACGATTACATTGCACTCAGCGCCACCGAGCTCGGCGTGCTGTTCACTGGGTTGGCGCTGGTCACCGGCTCGATCTGGGGGCGGCCCGTATGGGGGACGTGGTGGACGTGGGACGCCCGCCTGGTGACCACCGCCGTGCTCTTCCTGATCTACAGCGGCGCGCTGCTGGTGCGCGGTCTGTCTGACGACCCACAGCGCGGGGCGCGCCTGGCCGCGGTGATTGCCATCATCGGCTTCCTCGACGTCCCGGTCATTCACTACTCTGTAGTCTGGTTTCGCACGCTGCACCAGCCGGCATCGATCGCCCCGGGGAGCCTGAAGATCGCTCCGCCGATGCTCGTCGCGCTGATGCTCAGCCTGCTCGCTTTCACGGTGTTGTTCGCTTACCTGCTGCGGCTTCGTACGCGTCTGGCGCGGCTTGAGGCCGGCGTGGAGCTATGATGACACCGGCCCTGTGGATCGCACTGGCCTACAGTGTGGTGCTGGCGACCCTGGTCATTTACGTACTGGGGCTGCGCCGGCGGGTGTGGCGCGCCGAGCAGACGCGGCGGGCACGGAAGGACGCCCCTTCACGATGAAACGCACTCGCCTGATCCTGGCCGCCGTCATCGTCGCCGGTGCGCTGGTGTACCTTATCCTCGGCGGTCTCCGCGGAGCGATCGTGTACTACGCCACGCCCAGCGAGGTGCTGGCGCAGGGCCAGAGCGCGGTCGGCCGCGCGACGCGCCTGGGGGGCCAGGTCGTTCCGGGCTCGCGGCGCCGGGATCCCATCACCCTGGAGTTGCGCTTTGTGCTGACGGATGGCAAGGCGACCGTGCCGGTCGTGTATCGCGGTGCGCCGCCGGAACTGTTCACGGAAGGCCAGGGGGCGATCGTCGAAGGCACGCTGCGCGCCGACGGCGTGTTCGCCGCCCGCTCGATTATCGTGAAGCACTCCGAAGAGTACGCTCCGCCGAAGACGCCATGATCGCCACCCTGGGATCCATCTTCCTCACGCTGGCGCTGGTGTGTGCCGTGGGGGGGCTGGTGGTACTTCTCGCCGGCAGGCGCTCTCGTCATGATCCGGTGCGGGCAGCCCGGGGCCGCCTCGCTGCCGCCGGTGTCTTTGGGTGCGTCACGCTGGCCGTTGTGATGATGGAGGCGGCGTTGATTGGGTTCGACTTCAGCATTCGCTACGTGGCACTCAACGTGAACCGCGCCACGCCGCTCGTGTTCCGCGTCGCCGGATTGTGGGGCGCGCTGGAAGGCTCGATCCTGTTGTGGGCCTGGGTCCTAACCGGTCTGACCCTCCTCGTGGCCGTCGAATACCGGGGCAAACACTCCGAGCTCATCCCACACGTTCTGACGGTGTTGCTGGGCATCGCGGTGTTCTTTGTGGGCGTGATGGTCGGACCGGCAAATCCGTTCGCACGGCTGCCGGTCCCGGCGGTCGACGGCCGCGGCCTCAACCCGCTGCTGCAGAATCACCTGCTGATGGCCATCCATCCACCCTTCCTGTACCTGGGTTATGTGGGATTCTCTATCCCCTACGCGTTCGCGATGGGGACGCTGCTGTCGGGACGGCACCGGGACGAGTGGATGACGATCACGCGGAGATGGACGCTGGTGGCCTGGACGTCGCTGACTGCGGGGCTGCTGCTCGGCGCGCGATGGTCGTACGACGTGCTGGGCTGGGGGGGCTACTGGGCCTGGGATCCTGTGGAAAACGCTGCGCTCATGCCCTGGCTGGTCGCAACGGCGTTCATTCATTCGTCGATGGTGCAGGAGCGCCGCCGCCTGCTGCGGATCTGGAACCTGAGCCTGGTGATTGTCGCGTTTCTGTTGACCATCTTCGGAACATTCCTCACCCGCAGCGGCATCCTGGCCTCTGTGCACTCGTTCACGCAGTCGTGGATCGGTCCACTGTTTGTGACTTTCCTCGGGCTCGCGACGGCGGCGTCCCTACTCGCTCTACTGGCTCGCCTGCCCCAGATCCGCGACGAGGGGACGTTCGACAGCCCGTTCTCGCGCGAGGCGATGATGCTGCTCAACAACGCCGTGCTGCTGACGATGGCGTTCACCGTCTTCTTCGGCACCATCTTTCCACTGATTGTGGAAGCCGTCACCGGCGCGAAGGTCACGGTCGGACCGCCGTTTTTCAACCGGGTCCTCGTGCCGTTGGGCGTGGCGCTGCTCATCGTCATGGGCACCGGCACCGCCCTGCGGTGGGGACGCTCCGGGGCCGAGGAGATCCGGAAGCTGGGATGGCTGGGTGGAATGACCCTGCTCATGATGGCCGCCCTCGGTTTCGCGGGTGTGCGGGGCGCGGGCCTGGTCGCGCTGGGCGCTGTGCTCTTCATGGCGCTGGCGCAGCTCGGCGAGTATGTGCGGGGCGCGGGAGCCCGGCGTATCGCCACCGGCGAACCCTGGCCAACAGCGGTGCGGATGTTGTTTGCGCTCAACCGGCAGCGCTACTACGGATATCTCATACACCTGGGACTCGCCATCGTCATCACTGGCATTGTGGGGTCGCAGTCCGGCCGGATTGAAGTGCAGCGCCAGCTCTCCGTGGGCCGCACGATGCAGGTGGGCGGGTACACACTCCGGCTGGAGGGACTGGAGGCCCTACCGGGGCCGGACAAGATGGTTGTGGCCGCGCCGGTGGCCGTTTTTGCGGGGGATGGAACGGCGTCGGCAGGTTCACCCGACTCCACCGGGGCCATCGAACTCCTCCGCCCGTCCGAGAACTTCTATCGCCAGGCGCGGGCTCCGGTGGCCACCCCGGCGGTTCGTTCGACATGGCGAGAGGATTTGTACGTGGTCCTGATGGCGTTCGATCCCGGCGCCCAGAGCGCGGTCTTGCGCGCAGTGATCACGCCGCTGGTATCCTGGATCTGGGTTGGGGGGACCGTCATGGTGATCGCCGGGGTGCTGGCCGCATGGCCGTCGCGCCCCAGGTGAAATCTTCTCGGCCGCTCGTGTGGACCGGGGTAGCTGCAGCGGCCATCGCCGCCGCGATTCTGCTGGTGCTGGTCTTCGGCTTGCAGCGTGACCCGCGGGCCATCCCTTCCCCGCTCGTTGGGCGGCAGGCCCCAGGGTTCATCCTCCCACTCTTTGACGGGGGGACGCTGGACACACGCGCGCTGCACGGCAAAATCGTGGTTGTCAACTTCTGGGCTTCATGGTGCTTTCCAGCCTGCTACGAGGAGGCGCCCCACCTGCAACGGATTTGGGAGCGGTACCGCGGCCGCGGAGTCACCGTGGTGGGGGTGAACATCCAGGATCAGGACAAGCCGGCCCGCGAATTTCTCGACCGATTCAGGCAGACGTTTCCCAACGGAATGGACCCCAGCGGGAAGATCTCCATTGACTACGGCGTCTACGGCGTTCCAGAAACGTTCGTGGTTGACCGGGCAGGACGCATCGTTGCCAAACACACCGGCGCCGTGACCAAGGATCAGCTGGCCTCGAAGATCGAGGCGCTGTTGCGGGGTGGCGCCGGTGCGCCCTAACGACAACGGCCGGGCCTCGGGCTTCGGGCCTCGGGCCTCGCGAAGACTCTGCGTCATCCTGGTAATCACTGTATTGCTTCTCGCCGCCGGCCCGGCTACCGCGAAGGACCTCGATGCGCGGGCAGCGGCGATCGCCGCGCGCCTGCGCTGTCCGGTGTGCCAGAACGAAAGTGTGGCCGACTCGCCGGCTGAACTCGCGGCACAGATGCGGATGTTGATCCGCGAGAAACTGGCCGCCGGAGAGACAGACAAGCAGATCGTCGACTACTTCGTCAGCAAGTACGGAGAATGGATCCTGCTCGAGCCGCCCCGCCGCGGCCTGTTGTGGATCGTGTGGCTGGCGCCGGCCGTTGCCCTGCTCGCTGGCGGCTACATAGCTCGTTCTTACCTCCGTCGCGCAGTGAGAAGCTCGAACAAGCTCGAACAATAGGAACATGGAAAGGCAGTGCTCTTCCTAGGGAACGGATCTGGACCGTACCTCGCCCCTCCAGGGGATCCGGAACTCTTGCCCCTCTAGGGTCCGGTTCACCTTCAGCACCCGCAGAATCCCAATCACATCCCCGGCCGGAAGCCACGGTCAGCATCGTGCTCGACCCTTGACGAACGGGCGTCCGCTGACGGCGAACAGGTCGGCCCACACCGTACCATCGTGGTCCAAGTCTGTTGTCGATCGTCATGCCCGACCGTCCGCGAGGTTGCGGACAAACTATCCGGTTTTGCAGGCGGGCTGGCCCGGATTTGCTCCATCACACTCACCTTCACCGTTGATACAATAATCTCAAGGAACTCCCTGGGCGCTGTCCAGAAACTCTGGGAGTAAACACTGGCGAGAGGATCCAAGTCCGAACGCTGCAATAAAACCAGGTTCGTTTCTAATCAGAGGCTGAGGCTCTCCTGCCGATTAGCGCGAATGATCGCGCACGTCATTCGTACCGACCAAAGGACTGGTGCGCTGGATCGGACGACACGCTCCTCGGTCTGAATCTGTTCGAGTTACGCAGGCAGTGCTGACAATAGTGCCGCAGCGGGACGATCCAGAGAAAGCAGTTTATGGCAGCAGAGATGAAGATGGACGACAACTTGCGGGATCGAGTAAACCGTGAAAAAGCAGCCTACGATGTGGGTGACGTTTGGGAGAAATGTCATAGGCTGCATTCGCGGTTTTGGCACGTGTCATGGTGTCCGAACTCATTATTCGGAGAAGCTTGTTTCTGGCAGATCGTTGATGGAAATGTCCCGGGCCGAATAGTCTTGGATTGCGGCTGCTACAATGGGACGATCACGGAAGAGTTGCTGAGTCGGCATCCGCAGAAAGTGGTGGGGATCGACATCTCCAAAAGGGCGATTGCCGAGGCGAAGACTCGGTTTGGTAGCCGGGCGGAGTTTCGCGTAATGGACGCGCACCGAATGGAATTTCCAGATGATTCGTTTGATTTCGTGGTGGGCCGAGCCATTCTTCATCACTTGGACTATGAGATTGCCATCCGGGAAATCCGCCGTGTGCTTAAGCCCGGAGGTCGCGCCCTCTTTATGGAGCCCCTGAGGGACAACCCGGCTGCCAAGCTCTTCCGCTTTCTAACGCCGCGTGCCCATACAAAAGACGAGCTTCCCCTTTCCCGGCACCAGATCTTGTGGGCAGATCGCGTGATGGGGGCTGGAGATCATATGTTCGTGAATCTCTTTTCGGTTCCGGTCGGGATCCTCACGTCCCTCTTCATCAAGTTGCCGGACAACTTCTTCACTCGGGCGGCCGATAGAGTGGACCGGTGGGTAGCCAGTAGACAGATTAGGTACTGGATGCGGCAGGTGATCCTCGTTTGGCGCAAGGCAGGTTAAAGGTTGGAGATGATGCGGTCGACCAGCGCGTCAACTTCGGCGGGAGAGAAGAAACAATAGGGGTAACCGCGGTGCGCAGCGACCGCTGCGCCCTCCGCTCCGCTTTCAAGTTGGGCCAGGCGCTGCTCGACGTCCCTGCGCTGGGCAGAGAGTGTTTGTGACAGTTCCTCGTTGATCTCCCGGATCCGCTGCGTCGCCTGGCGCCGCTCTCGGCGCGATAGGGTTCCGCCGTCCAGCGCCGCGATCAGCCGCCACTTCTCGCTGATCAGCGCCTGCTGCGGTGGCGTCGGATCGGCGAGCACCCGGTCGGGGTTGTGCTGCAGCTCGAGCAACCGGCGGTGCAGCGCCTGCCGCTCCTCCCCCGCATCGTACCCCTGGAGGGGAAGGTGCATCGTCGCGGTCGTCACCGCGTACACGGGCGGCTCGAGCCCGAAGTACTCCCGGATCACGGCATCGGTCACACGATCATAGCGGCCGCCGCCGACCCCGTGCACGAAGAGATCGGCCAGACACAGGCGCGTAAACGCCGTCAACGTCAGGGCGCGGGGCCTGATCGCGAGACCGGCCAGCGCCTCCGGCCCGGCACCGTCGGCCACCTCACCCGCGGATTCACCGGCGGCGACCAGCCGGACGCCGGAACCCGTGCGCTGCACGGACAGCGGCGCGCGCCGGCCGTCCCGGATGATCCAAAACGGCAGCTCTTGCCGATCGCCCTCGCGCTGGAGGTCAGGGAACGGCTGAGCCGCAGTGCGGATGTTGTACCGCTCGCGATAGGCGTCAAGGTGATGGTTGTACACAGCGGCAAATCGTTCGGCATCACGCAGCAGGTGCAGGACGAACCGCTTGAACTCCACGCCGGCACTCATCTTCGACACCGGGAGTTCGACATACCGGCGCTCGCCCTCGTAGCGGCGACGAGCTGCCGTCAGAAACGTCCCGATGTTGTCCGCGCGGATTCCTGCTGCGGCCCTGGCAAACTGCGCCAGTGACGCCTGCACGTCCGGCAGGGGGAGCGTCTGCAGATGCGCCTGCAGACGGTCTACGAATTCCTGCCACTCCCGCGGCGGCGGCGCCGGCACGGCTTCGTACGGAACGTCCGGACCCGCCCGCACCAATGTCTCGTGCACCAGGCGTAGACCCGTCGCGTCCAGGTGCGGGACGTCTGCACCAACATCCTCGGCGACATCATTGTCCACCGGCATGCTCAACGCCCCCATCCCACTGCCTGCCAGGCGGTCGATCAGCAGATGTTTCAGCCAGATCCCGGGGTGGAAGAGAAATGGCTGGTGGCCGGTCACCAGGAAGAGGTCGGACGGCGCGAACGTGGACGCGGTGAGGTCCAGGGACAGCGAATACATTTTTGCGGCCTGCAGGACTTCGGTCCGCGCGCGACGGCGGACGTCAGCGAGCCGCACGCCGGCGATGGTCAGCGGCGCATCGGTCAGCAGTGCAGCGTTGCGCCGTGCCAGCGCAGCGAACTGCCGGGGAGGTGGCAGACACAGTGCCTCACCCGGCTCCTGTGGAATTTCGAACTCAACGTCCGTCGGCAAACGCATGAGTCGTCTAGACAAATTGGTCGAGTCCACTCAATCCGATTTCTTCGCGGCAGGCGAAGGGCTCGCCATACTTGCGGCCGATGAGATCGCCGTAATACCGGTTCCAGGTGCGCAGCTGGTCAAAGAACTGCTCGTTACCGCGCTCCGGGCCGAACTGCGACGTGTAGGCCCGGATGGCGTCGATTTTCCGGTCGAGATGATCTGAGATGTCGAAGATGAACGCGACCTCGGGCATGAGCCGGTAGTGTGTGGTAAGGAAGTGGAGCACTCGCGGCGGGAGAAACGGCTCACCCGGGATGGTCGTCTTGGTCAGTTTGGCGTAGAAGCGCGAGGCTTCGGCGAGTGCCGCCGCAGCGACATGGTCGGGGTGGGCGTCCACCCAATATGGGATGAACAAGATCTCCGGCCGCACCCGGCGGATCACTTCTGCCACGCGCATCCGGTTTTCTACCGAATCGGTGAGGTAGCGATTCGGCATCTCCAGCGTGATCCGGGGGACGCCCAGGATGCGCGCGGCTTCGGCCGCCTCGCGGGCGCGGCGTTCCGGCGTACCGATGGGCGTCGGCTCGCCGTTGGTGAGATCGCAGATCGTAACATCGTGGCCCCGGGTCCGCAGCGCTAGGATCATCCCTCCCATGCCGATCTCCACGTCGTCCGGATGGGGCCCGATGGCGAGGATCTTCATCATGATCTTGCATCCTCGACGAGTGCACGGCGGTCCGGCAGCCAGCGCGCGACCTCCGCCTCCAGCACCCGCAGGTAGTACGCGCGGCGGGTCTGGGGGTCATCCAGGCCGCCCCAGAACTGACGGGAAGGATTCTTGTAAATGCGGGCCACCGGCAGCTCGATCACGCGCAGGCCGTGATAGGCGGCCTGTACCCACACCTGCAGCGGCATCCCGTAGCTGGGCTCGGTCAAGACGAACTTGCGCAGCGCCTCCACGCGGTAAGCTTTGAAACCGCACCAGGCGTCGGTGATCGGATAACCCGTGATGGCCCGCAGCTTGGCTACAAATTCCTGGTTCAGGCGGAGACGATCTGGGGGCGGTGGATCTCCCGGCATCGCAGGATCCAGATACCGGCTGCCGGAGACGATGTGTGCGCCGCCGATCGCCCGCAGGAAATCGGGGATGCGCTGAGGCTCGTGCTGCTCATCGCAATCGATGGTGACGGCGACGTCATACCCTCCGGCGACGGCCTGCCCAAACCCGGTGATCAGGGACTGGCCGTAACCTCGGTTGACATCATGACGGACGATCTCAACACCCGGATGTTGGGAGGCGAGGTCGGTGGATCGGTCGGTCGAGCCATCGTCGACCACGACGAGGTCGCTCTGCGGCGCAGCGCGCCGGACTTCCCCCAGCACGTATGGTAACGCGGCCTCTTCGTTGTAGACCGGGATGATGATCAGCGAACGCACATTACACCTGACATTACTCCACTCAGTATAGGAACGGGCCGGGGATGCCGCAATAATCCAGGTCACAGCGGGCGGAATCCTAGATCCTGGATCGAGGATCTAGGATCGAGAATCCGGGATCGAGGTTCCTCGTTCGTAGGCCGCCATCATCCGCAGCAGGACGCGATCCAGGAATAACTCGATCCGGCGGATGGAATGTACTTTGCGATGCGACGGCAGCGGGAGATGTGAAGATACGGCCTGCGTGATCGACTCCTTGAAGAACAGGAAGGCGCGGGTGGCTTCAGCCGGCGACAGGTGCAGGGCGGCGACCTGCTGGCCTAACTCGCGGCCCGCCTCCTCCCCGGCCTGCACCGCCACGGGCTGTCCCCGGCCGCCGGAGAGATATCCGGCCAGGGCATCCATCAGTCTCCGGCAGGTCAGCCGCATCGTCTCGGCCGTCTCCGGCCCCACGCTCGCGTACCACTGCTGGCGGCGAATCTCCCGCCTCGCCGCGCCCGGCATCAGCCGCGCGCCGTGCGGACCGATGAGGTCGGAGAGTTTGCCCGCGCGTTCTTGCTGGTGCCCGCGCAGGAACGCCGCCAGGTCGTCCTGCCGGTAGCGGCGATGCCCCCCGGGGGTGCGATACGCGCGAATCCGCCCCGCGTCTGTCCACGCGCGCAGCGTCGACCCATCCACACCGAGCACCTTGCTGGCTTCGCCCAGCGCCAGCCACGCCGGCGCGACGCCTCGGGGCGATCCGGCCGTCATGGAGCCACCCTCCTCGCCAGCGCCGCAGAAACCGGCCGGGCGGTGGCCAGAAGGAATCCCACAAACATCAGCGCAGCGGCAATCAACTCGGCGAGCGAGAGCAGCCCGCCGGCCCCAAACCGCGCCAGGGTGCTCACCAGCGCCAGGGAGAGTCCCCCTGCTGCGATCAGGAGGTTGCCGGCCACGCGACCCGGCGCGATCTCCTTGCGCCACAACAACCAGGCCGAATACAGCGCACCTCCCACCAGGGTGAGGGTCCCGTAGATATTAAACACGGGTGTCAGCTTCCGCGCCGTAGAGCCCTCAGGCAGGACAGCGCGAAACTGGACGCCGAGCGGCGCGCGGGGATCGAACGCGCTGGCGTTGAGCGGCTCGGCAAACACCAGGTACGCGGCGGCCAGACTCGCCCCCAGCAGGACGAGCATCGTCCCCACCGCGAGACGTCTGCGGCGGCTCATCAGATACACGGTCCCTTGTCCCAGCCACGCGGCAGTCAACAGAGCGCCACACAAATACCACAATCGGAAGACTGTAGGATACCATCCAAACGTCGAGATCAGTTCGGTGACGCCAACGATGCCAAACATCACCAGCCCCGTTCCCCACAGGAGCAGGTGCGTGCCGCCCCGCTGCAGATAGCGGCGGAGCACCGACGCGGCGAACAGACCAGTGACCAATGAAGATGCCAGCGACAGCCCGTGCGCGGACAGCGGGGCATCCCCCCGGCCTGCCCGGATCGGAACGACACCCAATAGCACGCCGATGGCCACCACCAAAATCAGCGCGGTCGCCAGCGCGAGCACTACAAGCGTGCCCGGCACCAGGACGCGGTAACTGCGGGCTTGTGTCACCGGCGGGCGGGGCGCACGCCGTAGTACGCTCATGCCAGAGCCCCTTCGGGGAGGTGCGTGCGGACGACGTCGGCCACCGCGGAGACGAAATCGAAATCGTCGTTCAGTGATCGGGCGCGGATCAATCGCAGGCCTAAGGTACCGGCCAGGTCTTTCGCCTCGACATCGATGTCGTACAACACCTCCAGGTGGTCGGCCACGAATCCTACCGGGCAAACGATGCACTCGGTATGGCCTTCCCGGTGAATCGCCCGCACGACATCCAGCAGGTCCGGGCCCAGCCACGGCTCGCCGGTTGCACTCGCGCTCTGATACGCAAACTGCCACCGCCGCACACCTGCCGCGGCGGCGACCTGCGCGCAGGTCTGACGCAGCTGCTCGGGGTACGGATCGTTCCACTCCAGGATCCGCGCCGGCAGACTGTGCGCCGTGAAGACCACGAGGGCGTCCGTGCCGCCGGCGCACTGTCGCTGCGCCTCGCCTACGCGGGACGCGAGCGCCGCGACCAGGCCCGGATGCAGATGCCAGCTCTCCACGCAGGACACTGTCACTCCGTGCCGGGCGGCGGCTTCTTCAGCCGCGGCACGATAGGCGCCGACGCTCATGCGCGAGTAGTGCGGGGCCAGCGCAAGGCCAAGCAGCGTGCGCATCCCCTCACGAGCCGCCTCGGCCACCGCCTCCGCGATGAACGGCGGCGCGTGCTTCATCCCCACATAGGCGCGGGCCGGCAGGCCTGCCTGCCCCAGTGCCTGCACGATCCCGTCGGCCTGACGTCGCGTGATCTCCACCAGCGGAGATCGGCCGCCGATACGCTCGTAGCGCGCCCGCAATTCGGCCACCCGCTCCGCCGGCGGGACGCGTCCGCCCCGGATGTGCGTGTAGTACGCCTCAACGCCGTGGAGCGTGGCCGGGCTCCCATACGCCATGAGCAACACGCCAAGAGGCGCCGTCATCGCGAGCCCAGCGAAGCGATCTCCTTCCTCACGCTGTCATCGCGAGCGCAGCATTGCCGGGGTCCCCGCAAATTCGCACCACAAATTTGCGGGGTGGCAAGCGATCTCCTCTCAGATGGAGATTGCCACGGGGCTTCGCCCCTCGCAACGGAGGAGATTGCTTCGGCCCTCCGGGCCTCGCAATGACATGCGAGCCGGTTCGGATTGCTCATCCGGCGCTCACCGTCTCTCGATCGGTGTATTCGTGCACCAGGTCTACGACATAGCGCAAGTGCTCCCGCGGCGTCTGCGGAAGCACGCCGTGACCCAGGTTGAAGACGTGCCCGGGCCGGCCGGCGGCCTGCCGCAGGATCTCCAGGGTGCGCCGACGGACGATGTCGCGGGGTGCCAGCAGCACCGCAGGATCGAGGTTCCCCTGGATGCCACGGTCGTAGCCGATCCGGGCCCATGCCTCGGCCAGGGGAATCCGCCAGTCCACGCCGATCACCTCGCCGCCGGCGGCCGCCATCTCCGGCAGCAATCCGGCAGTACCTGTCCCGAAGTGGATCATCGGTGTGCCGGCCGGACGCAACGCCGCAGCGATGGCCCGGATGTAGGGCGCCACGTGCTGCGCATAGTCCGTCGCACCGAGGCAACCAACCCAACTGTCAAACAGTTGGACAGCCTGGACGCCGGCTGCGACCTGTGTCCCTAGGTAGCGGATGACCATGTCGGTGAGCAGCTCCATGAGCCGCGCCCAGACGACCGGCTCCTGATGCATGACCGCCTTCGTCACAAGGTAGTCGCGGGAAGCTCCGCCTTCAATCAGGTAACTGGCCAGGGTGAACGGCGCGCCGGAGAAGCCAATCAACGGCGCAGGCGATGAGCTGCGGATCAGCCGGATGGTCTGGAGAACCGCGGCGGTCGTGTCGTCTAGCTCGAACGGCCGGAGGCGCTCCAGGTCGCCGGGAGTCCGAACCGGCCGCTCGATTGCGGGCCCGCCGTCCAGTAGCTCAAACGCGACCCCCATGCTGCGCAGCGGCAGCATGATATCGGCGAACAGCACGGCGGCATCGACGCCGAGCTCGGTGACCGGTCGCAACGTCACCTCTGCGCCCAGCTCAGGACGGCGCACGATTTCGGAGAGCGAATACTGCTCACGCAGCGCCCGGTACTGCGGCTGTGATCGGCCGGCCTGGCGCATGAACCAAACCGGCGTGCGATCGACCGCCTCCCGGCGGCAGGCGCGCAGAAACCGATCGGTGACCGTCACCAACGGTGTCATTGCCGCTATCCTAGCATCTGCAGCGCTTCGTCCAGCGGCCGGTAGATCGCGGTGAGAATCGGCTGGTCGCGCAGCGTGTACCGGCGCGCCTCTGTCTCCCGCAGCGCCGTTACCAGATCCTGGAACGCGGCCACGTCATCGGTCTCGTAGGCGACGATGAACTCCTGGTCGTCCAGTCCGGTGGAATAGGCGAGCAGTTGTCGGACCTGCGGAAAGTCGTGACCAATTCGGATGTGCTCATTCATCATCCCCTGACGGGCGTCACCACTGAGGCGATACCAGTCGTGGGTCTTGGTGAACGGGTAGACGATCAGATACGCGGCGCGCTCGCCGGCCAGCAACCCCTGCTCCTGACTGCCCGCTCGCTTGACATACCGCGAGGATCGTAGCAGGCCGACAAACGAGTGCGCCACCCGCATGGCGCGGCCCACCCCGGTACGCAAGAGGGCGCTGTTGGATTCCTGGAGCGCGGCGAGCGATCCAGCGAACCGGATCAGCACCAAGTCCGCATCGGCGCGCAGACCGGCCGTGGCGTACGCGAGAGTCTGCACATCCCCCGCGGCCTTGTTGACCAGTTGGCGAAACGCGTCGAGGTCCTCTTCCCGCTGCGCCTCGGGCAGCCGGCGCCAGGCCAGGTCCACCTGCAGCGCCAGCACCTGGACCACTTCTGGGGCGTTCATCGGCGGCGCAGCCACGCGGCGGCCTCCTTCGCATGGTAGGTGATGATGAGGTCGGCGCCCGCCCTGGCGATCGCCGTGAGCACCTCCAGGACCGCCCGGGGCTCATCGAGCCAGCCGTGTTCCGCCGCAGCCTTGACCATCGCGTACTCACCGCTGACGTTGTACGCAGCCAGAGGCGCCGTCACCATTCGTCGGATGCGGGACAGTACGTCCAGAAACGGCAGCGCCGGTTTCACCATCACGATATCGGCGCCCTCCGCCAGGTCCACAGCGACTTCGCGTTCGGCCTCCCGCGCATTGGGAGGATCCATTTGGTACCCGCGGCGGTCGCCGAACTGCGGGGCCGAGCCGGCTGCTTCGCGGAACGGCCCGTAGAAGGCCGAGGCGTACTTGGCCGAGTAGCTCATGATCGCCACATGCTGGCAGCCTGTCTCATCCAGCGCGCGGCGGATCGCCGCCACCTGCCCATCCATCATCGCGCTCGGCGCCACGACGTCGGCGCCGGCCACAGCCTGTGATACCGCCGTCCTGGCCAACAGCTCCAGGGTCGCGTCGTTGTCCACGTCATCGTCCCGCACCCCTGTACCATTCGATACGGGGCGCAGCACACCACAGTGGCCGTGGGTCGTATACTCGCACAGACACACGTCGGTCATTACGATCAGATCAGGATGCGCGGCCCGCAGCGTCCGCACGGCTTGCTGGACGATCCCATCGTCGGCATAGGCTTCGCTGCCGGCCGGATCTTTCGCGTCGGGGAGCCCGAAGAGGAGAACGGCATCGATCCCCAGTCCGCGTATCGCACCCACATCGGAGACGAGCTCATCGACAGAGAGCCGGAACTGACCGGGCATGGAAGGGATCGGCTCACGAACGCGCCGCCCGCCGCGCACAAACATCGGATAGACGAATTGATGCGGGTGCAGCCGCGTCTCGCGGACCAGCTCCCGGATTGCATCGGTCCGCCGCAGCCGTCTCAGCCGGACGGCCCGCTCAGGACGTTGCGTGACCTGCAAGTGCCGTCCTCCTCTCCTCGATCGCCTGGATGATGCCGTCCACGCTGTGCTGTGGGGCGACGGCGTCGACCTGCCAGCCCATCTCCCGCACCGCGTCGGCTGTCACCGGGCCGATCGCCACGATGAGCACGCCGCCGATCGCATCGTCGATACGCACTCGCTGCGCGAGACGAGCAAATCCGCGCACCGTGGACGCGCTGGTGAACACCACCGCGTCGATGCCTTCGCTCCAGGCATGCCGCAGTAGACTGTCCGATCCCGGCGGCGCTTCGACCGTGCGGTACGCGACGACCTCGTCCACCAGGATGCCTCTTCCGCGCAATCGGACCGTGGCGACCGGCGATGCCGTCTCACCGCAGATCCGGAGCACGCGTTGCCCGGGTGATGCCGGGAGCTCGTTACCGGCAGTCTCGCCCAGATACCGCGACGGCACCCATGGATCGTCAACCCCCTCCGCGAGAAGCGCCGCGGCGGTCCCCGGTCCAATCGCCGCCCAACGCGCTGCCGCCGGCAGAGACCCTGCGATCTCCTCCGCCCGCCGGCGCGCAAAGAACATGCTCACACCGCTGGCGCTCGTGAAGAGCACCCAGTCGTAGGACGCCAGGCGACCAAGCGCAGCGTCGACGTCCTCCCACGAAGCGGGTGGGTGGATGGCGACGGCGGGAATCACGACGGGGTCCATGCCGATCGTCTGCAGGCGGGCGGCCAGTACTCCCGCATAATCCGCAGGCCTCAGGACCAGCACGCGCGGTTTCCGCATTATCGCTCCTGCGCCCCGCGGATCAGATCAGCAGCGCGACCCAGAAGGTCTTCGGCCAGCGACTTTCCGAGGGACTCGGCATCGGTGACCAGGCCTCTGCCGGCGGCGGTTTCGATACGGCGGCCGTCCGGCGCGGCAATGGCGGCCTCCACACTCAACTGCGCGCCCTCGACTCGCGCAAATGCGGCGACCGGGAGACGGCATCCCCCGGCCAGCCGGGTGAGCACGGCGCGTTCTGCGGTGACGGCGTGGCGGGTCGGCGCGTGGTCCGCGGCACCTGCCAGGACCGCGGCCCGGCGATCACCGGTGCGCACCTGCACACCCAGCGCGCCCTGCGCCGGTGCCGGCGGTACGATATCAAACGGGAGCCACTGGGTGATCCGCGATTCCAAACCCAACCGGCGCAACCCTGCCCCGGCCAGGCATACGGCATCGACATCTCCGGCATCGACCTTTCCGATGCGTGTCTCAACGTTGCCGCGAATCGGGACGATCTCCAGATCCGGCCGGTACACCCGCAGGAACGCACCACGCCGGGGACTGCTGGTCCCCAGGCGCGCCCCCAACGGGAGAGCCTCCAGCGTCAGGTGATCGCGGCTGACGATCACGTCGCGCGCATCCTCGCGCTCCGCGACGGCCGCGACGGCGAGTCCGGGAGTTGCCGCGGACGGCAGGTCTTTCATGCTGTGGACGACGGCGTCGATCTCGGCGGCCAGCAGAGCGACCTCCAGCTCTTTGACAAAAAAGCCGATGTCCGGCAGACGATCCAGCGGGCGGTCGGGATGCCGGTCCGCAACCGTGCGGATGGTGCGGACGGCGAAACGGACTTCCGGGTGCGCATCGCGGAGCGGCCGGAGCACGAGCTCGGTCTGCCGCAGGGCAAGCCGGCTCTCACGGGTCCCAATCACAAAATCCCGCGCGACCGTCTCATTCATCGGGTTTCGTCAAATGCCCGGCGGGCGGCAGCTACCGGCCGGCATGGAGCCTCAGCAGTACAGCGCCGGTGTCCTGTGGGGCAAAGGCCAGACGCTCCCGGATATCCAGCGGGGCGGTCTTGTGGCTGAGACCAACAATGAAAAGGTGCATCCGGCAGGCCTAAGGCTTAATAAAATCTATGGAATCCTATGTAATTGCTTCTAATTCGCGGCGAGGGACTCCTCCCGCCCGAACTGACGGGAATGCGGGAACGGGGGAACGCGGCAACAACTGCGGGGCACTTCGCGTTCCCGCGCTCCCGTGCTCCCGCGCTCCCGGTAGTCAGAGCAGCTTGGCGCCGTTGATCTGCAGCTTGAACTCACAACTGAGGAACTGCGCAGCACGCCGGCACATGACCATGCGAGTGAGGAAGATCTCGAAATACTCCATCACCTGCGACAGTTTCGTATCGATCACCAGTTCCAGCGTGATCGTGCGAATCTTTTCGTCTACCCGCAGGAACGAGTGCTCGACCGCGTAGTTCACCCGGTCGTGGATATCATACGTTGTCGGATCAGGATTCCGCACGCGCGAGCGGTGTACGTCGGACTTGTCGGCCAGAATCACCGCGGCGCCGACCGGGCTGACCGGCTCCCCGTGGCTCTCTTCGTGGTTGCCGATGGCTCCCATCACGATCGAGCGCTCGACGGGCTCCATCCCCAGACGCTCCAGGATGCCGTTGGCCAGCACGGCGCCGGTGTGCTCGTGGTTCACGCGGCTGACCAGGTTGCCGATGTCATGGAGGTACGCGGCCATGGCAGCCAGCTGCGCCTCCCGTTCCAGATTTCCCAGCCGTTTGAGCGTATTGTAGGCGATGCTCGCCGTCAGGTTGGCGTGCCGGGAGCCATGTTCGGTGTACCCAATCGCCCCCGTATACTCGTTGGCCTTGTCGATGTAGGCCTCCACCTCGGGGTCGCGCTTCACGTCCTCGAGTGTGACCTGTTTGGCGCTGGTGAGGCCTGTCGTTGTCTCTGCCATGCGTGATCTCACTCCTAGTCACAAGCGAAGTCGCGGTGCCGCGTATTCGCGTTGTCGCTTAGCCGGGTGGTCGCGTGGTGGCCGTCGCCGGAGGTGTCGTGGAAAGCTGCGTGGGCTGCTCCTCGCGCTTCTTGTTCCGCAGGTAACTGACCGCGCCGCGGTCGGCCTTGACGCGCAGGTTGGGTGCTAGCTCCAGACTCAGCACTTCGCCGTCAACGTCCAGAATGACCGCGTGCAACCCGCCGATGGTGACAATCCGATCTCCCTTTTTGAGTTTGCCGAGCATCTCTCGACGCTTGCGCTGCTGGTTCTGCTGGGGCCGGAAGAACAGCATGTAGACGACAGCATACAGCGCCACCATGAAGACGATCGTACTGACCGGAAACCGTTGCGCAGCCTGCAGAACAGCCACCCCACACCCCCCCGCCTCAGCCGATCCAATGGCGCCCGAAAATCTGCTTCTCTATCCTACAGCAGCACCCGCCGCCGTGCCACTGCGATTACCAGGGCGTAACATACGCCCCCAGGACCTCGCGGCGCCACGCGTCGAACCGGTTGCCGGCGATGGCGGTCCGGGTGTCCTCCATGAGTTGGGCCAGGAAGGACAGATTATGATATGTGGCCAGCCGCGGTCCCAGCATCTCGTCGGCATTGAAGAGGTGGCGAAGATAGGAGCGCGTGTACCGTATGCACACCGCACACCGGCAGCCTTCATCCGGCGGCCCCGCGTCTTCACGAAAGGCCGCGTTGCGGACGTTCACCCGCCCTCGCCGGGTGAAGATGGTGCCGGTCCGGGCCACGCGCGTCGGCAGGACACAGTCAAACAAATCCACGCCCAGCGAAACAGCATCCAGCAGATCGGGAGGCGCGCCCACCCCCATCAGATAGCGGGGATGGTCGGCGGGCAGGCCGGCGCAAGTCTGTTCGACCAGCTGTGCGGTCGCCTCTCGCGGTTCCCCCACGCTCAGCCCGCCGATCGCGTACCCATCGAACGCCATCTCGACCGTGCGCGCGACGGCTTCGCGGCGCAGCGCGGGTGAGAACCCACCCTGGACGATGCCAAACAGCATCTGGCCGTCGCCGGCTGCGTGCGCCCGAGATCGCCTTGCCCACTGCAGTGTTAGGCGCAGCGCCTCTTTGGCTTTCTCGTCGTCTGCCGGGTAGCCCAGGCACACGTCCAGCGGCATGACGAGGTCACTCCCAAGCTGCCGCTGAATCTCCAGCACCCGCTCCGGGGTAAACAGATGCTCGGCGCCATCCAACGGGGAACGGAATGTCACGCCTTCGTCAGTCAAGCGCCGCAGCCTGGCCAGGCTGAAGATTTGAAATCCGCCGCTATCGGTGAGGATGGGACCCTCCCAGCGCATGAACCGATGCAGGCCCCCGGCGCGCTCGATGACGTCGGCGCCCGGCCGCAGATACAGATGGAACGTGTTGGCCAGGATCATCTCGGCGCCGATTTGCTGGACTTCTTCGGAGGTCAACCCTTTCACGGTGGCCTGCGTCCCGACCGGCATGAAGGCGGGCGTGCGCACGATTCCACGCGGGGTGTGCAGGCGGCCCAGGCGGGGACCGATCGCCTCTCCGGACAACAATTCAAATCGGAACCCATTCACACCGCGATGAGTATAGCATGCGCGGGAGGAATCCCCTGAAAACCACCGAACGCCCTCACAGAACCCCCAGTTAGTACTCAACAGAGGAGGGATCTTCATGAAAAGATGGGCGAGTCTCATTGTTGTGGGTTTCACTCTCGCAGCGTTCACCTTATTCGCGCCCGCAAGCTCGGCGCAACAGCGCCGCGCTCTCGGGTTGCACGTGCGCTTTGACCTGCCGCAAATTCTCCAGAATACCGTTCTCGCCGGCGGTAAGGACGTCGGGGTGGATGGGCCCACCGGTGATACCGTCGAACTTACCGGTTCAGGGGAGTTCACGCCAGGCATAGGCAATGCCGCTGGGGGCGGGACGTTCGTCCACAAACCCTCCGATGGGACCGAAGTCGCGCACGGCGTCTGGGTTGTCACCGGCTTTGCGACCTGGAGGCCGGGGGGTGGATCGTTGCCTTCAATACTCACAGACGGCATCGGCGAAATCACGGAGACAAGCGCGGGAATCGTGGCGCTCCATGTTCGACTCGTTCCCGAGGGAGGCGAGTCCTCGCTGAACGCAATACTCGAGGTTCACTGCCACCTTCCTGGCGCATCATTCGACACCGAGGAAGGCATCCGCCTCATCGTTGGACCATTCGTCTTCGACCAGGATCCGGTCTTGCACGGCGTAACGTTGTTCCATATCCTCCAGTGACCCGGCGCCCTAATGGAGGGCAGCAGTTGGACTCTTCGGCTGCCGCCCTCGGGGCTTCACCGCAGGGATGCACAGGTTCGGCCTCTTCCAAAGTAGAATACTGGCGAGGAGCGTGTAGACGAAAGAATGGACGAACAGCAGAAGAGCCGCGAGGAAATTCTAGCCGCCATCAAGGCGAAGGCCGACGCCATCCGCGCGCAGCGGGCCACAACGGTCAAAGGCGAGCCATCCGCGCCGGCAGCCGCTCCCTCAGCCACGCTGGAAACTCCGGTCTCCGCGGTCAACGCCGCCGGACGGCCGGCCGCGAAACCGACCAGCCCAAAGATCACGGCGCTGGCGACGGTGACCCAGGGCGTCGAGATCGCCGCAGACAAGGCGGAGGACGAGAACCTCCGCAAGCTGCTGGGCGGGCTCGGCGCCTATCAGAACCCCCTTCACCCCGGCATCTGGCAGCTCGACTACCGGTATTATGATGAGGCGAAGCGCCGCTTGAAGCAGGCCGGCTACGAGGTCGAGGAAGACCAGTATGGAAACATCCCGCTGAGCAAGTGGAGCCCTCATCTCTGGGGATGGTCCAAAGTCGAGTAACTGACAGGGAACGGGGGAACGCGGGAACCCCTGCCGAGGTGTCGTTTCGCGTTCCCGCGATCCCGCGTTGCCGCGTTCCCGTTAGTTACAGGATAAGCATCGCATCCCCGAAGCTATAGAATCTGTACTTCTCCGCAATGGCCTCCCGATAGGCCTGCAGAATCAATTCGCGTCCTGCGAAGGCACAGACCAGCATCAACAACGTCGTCTTGGGCAGGTGGAAGTTCGTGATTAGCGCGTCCGTGGCCTTGAAGCGATAGCCGGGATAGATGAACAGCTCGCTCCAGCCGCGGCCGGGGCGCACAATGCCGTCATCTGCCGTCACCGTCTCCAGCGTACGCACCGCGGAAGTCCCGACGACTACGATGCGGCCCCGGCGCTGCGTCAGGGTCGTTGCCGCGTCCTGGCCGACCTCGTACCATTCCGCATCCATGCGGTGGCGCCGTACATCGGCCACCACCACCGGCCGGAAGGTCCCAAGCCCGATGTGCAGGGTCAGGGTGGCGATGCGCACCCCCTCGCCCTCGATGCGCGTCAGAAGCGCAGGTGTGAAGTGCAGGCCGGCCGTGGGTGCCGCCACGGCGCCCTCCACCGACGCGTAGACGGTTTGATAATCGTCAGGCCGGCGCAATGGCTCGTGCACGTACGGCGGGACCGGCATCTCGCCGATCTCGCGGGCCACCTCAAGCACTGGGCGGTCGCCGGCAAATGCGACCAGATGAATCCCGTCATCCTGCGCGGCAATCACCTCGCCGGACAGGCGCGGCGAGAGATGCAGGCGTGTTCCAATGCGGACGCGCCGGCCGGGCCGCAAGAGCACTTCCCAGATCTGGCCGTCGCGCGGTCGCGCAGTCGCGCTCTCCTGCTCCCGCGCAGGGCGCAGGAGCAGCACTTCAACGGCGCCGCCGGTGGGCTTGCGGGCTCGCAGGCGCGCGGGAATGACCCGCGTGTTGTTCACAACCAGCACATCCGCGGGCCGCAGATACTCGGGGAGATCGCGAAAGACGCGGTGGTCCAACCGGCCGGTGGACCGATCGACCACAAGAAGCTTCGCCGCGTCGCGTGGTTCGATTGAATGTTGGGCGATCAGGTCTTGGGGGAGCGTATAGTCGAAGTCTGAGAGTTTCAATGCAAAGTCTCCCCAGTCTTCACAGTCTCCACAGTCTTCCCAGTCCAATGCAACAACTGGAGGCAAGTAGAATGGGTAGACTGGGAAGACCGGGAAGACAGGGAAGATTATTGTGAACGCGAAATTTCGATACCAGTGTAATAGTACTTGAGGATTTCCGTATAGGTTCGTCCCGACGCCGCCATCCCACGCGCGCCCCACTGGCTGAGGCCGACGCCGTGACCAGACCCGCGGCCGAGGAACTCCACGAGGGGTTGTTCGTCCGGCGTGATCCGCACAATGAACAGCGTGCTGCGCAAGAGGGTAGCGCCCATGATCGCACGCAGGTCGGTCCCCTTGACCGTCACCACCCCATGGGTCCCGGTGATCCGCACGAGACCGACCCGGCCAGATGGAGTGGTCTCGACCACCTCGATTCCCGTGATGCCGTTCGCAGACCGCCCGGCCCTGCGCAGGCGTTCCTCGAACGCCGGCAGATCCATGCGCACCATCCACTCGTGGTTGGGCGCGCCGGTGCTGTACGGATCAGGCACGGCCTGCAAATAGGGGTACCGGCCGCCCCACACGAGTTCGCTGCTTTCCGTATACCCACCGGAGTCTGAATGGTACGCTGCGAAAATCGGCCGACCTTCATACGTCATGATCTCACCGCGAGTGTCTTCCACGGCTGCTGTGGTCCGGGGATCCTCGGCCGAGATGCCGCCGTACACCTGAGTATCAGTAGTGGCCCGCACATCATAACCTTCGGACGCAAACCGGCCCATGCTCTGCAGCGCGAGGGTGCGCGCCGCGACAGCCTGAGCCTTCAGCGCATCCGCCGGCCACTCGGGGTCGACCTCCATCTTGAGCACACCGTACAGGTATTCTTCCAGATCCACCTCGTTGATGACCGTGAGGCGGCCCGACCCCGTGCGGCGAAGTTCCAGCAGTCCACGGTAGGGACGGATGCCGATGTACAGGCGGCCGCCTTCGGTCGGCGACAGCCGGATACTGTTCTCGAACCGGGTGCCCGCACCGGCAACCTCGATACCGGCGGCTCTGGCCACGAAGTCATAGGCTCCAGGCTCCAGCCGCAGGCTCACCAGCGGGCCCGCGATCAGTCCAACCGGCCGGTCGAACACGATGCTGACTCGATCCACTTCACGCACTACCCCGACACGGATGCTCGTCGACGCTCTGACCGGCACAGGGGCTACCGGCCACAGGACGAGCAGTAAGACAGCGGCGCACACCGCCGCGCAGAGTCTCATGTGTATACCAAGCGCCTCAGACAAGCCACAGGACTCTGACCCCCTCACCCTTGGTCCCTCTCCCTCCAGGGAGAGGGGAATGCGGATGGGCGCCCTCACCCTATCGGCGTGCCAGCAGGCTAAAGACGAGGGTAAGGACGACGCTCAGGACGAGGCTGGTGGCCAGGGGGATATACACGACCACCGTATCCCGCCGGATGAGGATGTCACCCGGCAGCCGGGGGACCTTGCCGATCACCGTCATCAACGCGCCGATCACCAGCAACGCCACCCCGAACACCATGAGCATACGGCCGACCGGCGCGAACTCATTCATGGTGACCAGTGACTGGTGATTTATCCCACATCATGTCATCGCGTTTCCGCGTTTCCCCGTTTCCGCGTTTCCGTCCCTCTCCTCGAATAGCTCCCCCTGATTTTGCGCACGGTGGTGCTCCGACGCGGCAAGCTCCAGATGATCGAGGGCTGCGGAGGTGACACGCCGGCCCGCGGGCGTTCGCGTGAGGAACCCGATTTTCAGCAGATACGGCTCCACCACTTCCTCCAGCGTCTGCGCCTCTTCATTCAGCGTCGCGCCCAGGGCCTCGATGCCGACCGGGCCGCCCCCGTAGACCGTCGCGATCGTCCGGAGGAGATCCCGGTCCAGGGCATCGAGCCCATGACCGTCCACGCCCTCAAACGCGAGGGCCTCGGCCGCCACTCCCTCGGCGATCATCCCATCCGCCCGCACCTGAGCGTAGTCGCGCACGCGCCGCAGCAGCCGGTTGGCGATGCGCGGGGTGCCGCGCGACCGGCGCGCGATCGTCGCCGCGCCATCCTCCGTGATGGAGATGCCCAGGATCGAGGCCGATCGCCGCACCACCATGACCAGATCGCCTACCGAGAAGAAGTCCAGATGGTGGAAGATCCCAAAACGTTCGCGCAGCGGGGACGACAGCAACCCCGCCCGCGTCGTCGCGCCGACCATGGTAAACGGCCGGAGCTGGTATCGCAGGGTGCGGGCGTGCGCACCCTTTTCGATCACGAAGTTGACGCAGAAGTCCTCCATCGCCGGATACAAGAACTCCTCAACAGCCCGCGACAGCCGATGGATCTCATCGATGAACAGCACGTCACCGGACTGCAGGTTGGTCAGGACGCCCATCAGGTCGCCGCCGCGCTCCAGCGCCGGCCCGGAGGTTGTGACGATATTCGCGCCCATCTCGTGAGCGATCACGTTCGCCAGCGTCGTCTTGCCCAGCCCGGGCGGCCCGTGCAGCAGGACGTGGTCGAGCGACTCGCCGCGCTCTTTGGCGGCCTGGATGCTGATCCGCAGGCCTTCCACGACCCTGGCCTGGCCGATGCATTCGTCCAACGTCTTCGGGCGTAGGCTGCGGATAAACTGTTCGTCTGCCGCCGGATCGGCGACCGGTTGCTTGTGGGTTGGCATGCCGTCCGCCTTGGTCATGGGACCCCGTTATCCCGCGCTCCGCCCCGAGCTGGCGAAGCCAGCGTGGGGGTTCCCGCGATCCCCCGTTCCCGCGCTCCCGCATCTTGTTCCACGCGGTACACTTCCTCGAACAGCTCCTCCGCCGACGAGATTCCGGGCTGGCGGCGCAGGGCCTCTTCGACCATGCGGCGGGCCTCGGCGGGGCGGTGACCGAGTTGCTGGGTGAGGACCTCCAGCACTTCCGCCTTGAAATCCTCCGTGAGTGGCTCGACCCGCGCCTCGGTCCCGCGAAGCAACGCGTACTTACCCATTTTCCCGTGCAGGGTCGCGATAACTTTCTCTGCCGTGCGCTCGCCGATGCCCGGCAGGCGGCGCAGAAACTGCGCGTCTTTGCGCTCGATGGCGTCGGCAATGACATGGATGGGATGCACGATCGCTTTCATCGCCTTGGTCGGCCCCATCCCGTCCACGGTGATGAACCGCTCGAAGAATTCCTGCTCGACCTCATGCAGGAAGCCGATCAACAGGGGCTTGGGCTGATTCTGCGTGGCGTGATACGAAATGTACAGCTCGACGGTCTGGGGTTCCCCATCAGACGAGCGCGGCAACGCCCGCGCCACGACCGCCGGAAGATGGACCTCGTAGCCGATGCCACCCGCTTCTACCACAATCACTTCGTCGGCGCGCCGGAGGATCGGACCTCGCAGATACGCGATCATGGCGCAACCTCCTGAGCCTGCAGCCGCAGCGGTACACCGGCGCGGGACAGGGCGGTCAGGCAGATGGCGACGGCATCGGACACGTGCGCGTCGAGCGGCTCCCTCCGGCGGAGCAACCGCTGCACGGCCACCTGTATCTGCCTTTTGCTCGCCGCACCGAACCCTGCGATCGCCTGCTTGACCGCAGCCGGAGGAAGTGCCGTGACCTCGATCGCCAGTTCAGCGGCAGCCAGACAGACCACTCCCCGGACGTGGCCCATCAGGATCGCCGTCCGAGGATACCGCTGGGTCGCATAGAGATCTTCCACGGCGACTTGTGAGGGACGATGCTGTTCCAGGAGTACGCGAAGAGTAGTGTGAATTCGCTGGAGACGATCAGACAGTGGGGCATCGTCATCGGTGCGGACGAGCCCATGGTCAACGAGCTGTACCCCTCCGGGCAGACCCTGCAGGAACGCATAACCGGTGGCCCGCAGCCCTGGATCGACGCCGAGGATCAGCATGATCGAACCTGTGTTCGGATTATAGCACGGCGAACGGCCGTCGTATTGACCGCAATGGGAGTTCGCCTTCTGAGGAGATTGCTCCTGGCAACGGGTCGGGCAGTCCGGCAGTCGGGCAGTCGCGGAACTAGTTGCTGCGTCGACTGCCTGACTGCGCGACCGCTCGACGGCGTCAGTTATCCCACTTGCTGCAGAATCTCGTCGGGGATGTCGAAGTTCGCGTAGGCATGCTGAACGTCGTCGTGATCTTCCAGCGCGTCCATCAGGCGCAACACCTGCTGGGCCTCTTTCCCTTCCACGCGCACGGTGGTCTTCGGCACCATCATGATGTCTGCCGAGACGATGGGCAGGCGGGCCCGCTCAACGGCCTGCTTGACCTTGAAGAACCGGTCGGGTGGGGTCACGATCTCATACACGTCGCCTGATGTGCGGACGTCCTCGGCTCCGGCCTCGAGCGCCGTCGACAGGACATCGTCTTCCTTGGCCTTGGACCGGTCGACAGTGATCAACCCTTGGCGGTCGAACATCCAGGACACTGACCCAGCTTCGCTCAGCGCCCCTCCATACCTGGTAAACAGATTCCGCACATCGCTGGCGGCACGGTTTCTGTTGTCGGTGAGGACCTCAACTAGCACCGCGACCCCACCGGGCGCGTACCCCTCATAGGTAATGGTTTCAAAGGTGGCACCCTCAGCCCCACCGGCGCCTCGCTGAATCGCGCGCTGGATGTTATCGTTGGGCATCCCAGCCTCGCGGGCGTGGTCGATAGCCGTTCGCAAACGAGGGTTGCCGTCGGGATCGCCCCCACCCTCCTTGGCCGCGACGGCTATCTCACGCGCAAGCTTACTAAACAGCTTGCCCCGCACCTGGTCTACTTTTTCCTTTTTCAGCCGGATGTTGTGCCACTTGGAATGGCCGGACATGCCCCACACCACCTCACACCGGGAGAATTCCTCTTGAATTGTACTACGGGGCGGGCTCTCTAGCCAGCGCGCGCCGATCGATCGTGCCGCTACTGTTCCTTGACGATGAGGGTGGTCGAGGCCCGGCCTCCGCCGGAGCTCGTGGCCGTCACAGTGATGACGTACTGCACGCCGCTCACGTGCAGCGCGGGGCGGAACAGGTAAGAGAAGTGGCCGTCGTTGGTCACCGGCACGCGGGTCTCCGCCACGTTGATCTTCATGAAGCTTCCCTGCACTATAACCGAGAGGCTCACCGTGGCATTGGGATCGGTCGCGCCCTCGATCATGAATGGTGACGAGACCACCTGGCCCTGCGCCGGCGCAGTGATGCTCAGCGGAATAGACACAACAACCGTACTGGTGCCATCCGGGGGCGGCGTGGAGGGCGTGCTCACATCGAACTCCGTGGGCTCCGTGCCGCGCAGGAAGACCTCCGTGCGAGGATTCGAACACCGGCTGGTCGCCAGCATTCCGGAGGTGCCGCAGACGGTGGCGTTCACCACCCCGTCCGGCCGCTGCCAGTCCTCTGGTGGCGTGTCCTGCACCGCCACTTTCATGTAGGCTCCCCAGATTCGCGCGGGCACGGTGCCGCCGACCACACGGTTCATCGGCGTGTTGTCGTCGTTCCCCACCCACACGGCGGTGGTCAGGTACGGTGTGAATCCGATAAACCAGGCGTTATGATAGTCGTCCGTGGTCCCGGTCTTGCCCGCGGCTGGCCGGCCGATGTTGGCCGCCGTCCCCGTGCCCCGCAGGATGACTCCCTTCAGCAGGTCGGTCATCATATACGCGATATCGGCGCCCAGCGCCAGCGTGCGCCTCGACGTACGCTCTTCCAGCACTCTGCCCTCGCGATCGGTAACCCGCAAGATCGCGATGGGGTCAGCGTGCACGCCCAGGGTGGCCAGCGTCCCAAAGGCGGAGGCCATCTCCATCAGCGTGACGTCATTCGTCCCCAAGGCCAGTGACAGGTTCGGCTGCAGCGCGCTGGTGATTCCCATGCGCTTGGCATAGTCGACGACCGCTTGCGGCCCGACCTCGTTGATAGTCTTGATCGCCGGGATGTTGATGGACTGCTCCAGCGCCTCCCGCAGCATCATGGGGCCGCGATAGGTATCGTCGTAGTTCTTGGGTGTCCAGATGCTGTCCTCAGGTTTGACGGTGCCGAAGATTTCGAAGGTCACTGGTTCGTCGACGATAATCCTCGTCGGCGTCATGCCCTTCGCCACGGCCGCCGTGTAAATGAACACCTTAAATGAGGACCCGGGTTGCCGCCTCGCCTGCCAGGCACGGTTGAACTGGCTTTCCGCGAAGTCGTACCCGCCAATCATCGCTTTGATATAACCGGAGCGGGGGTCCAGCGTCACCAGGGCCCCCTGCGTCACCTCGAGCTTGTCCTTCTGGGCCTGATCGATGCCGGCGCGGATGGCCTTCTCGGCTTCGGCCTGCATCTTCGGATCCAGCGTGGTGTACACCCGGAGTCCGCCATTGTAGACGAGATCCTCACCGTAACGCTCCAGAAGATACGGCAGGATGTAGGACACAAAATACGGCGCGCGGATGCCGATCAGCCCCGCGTTTCCTTCCTGGGACAGTTTGATCGATTGCACGGCCGCGCCGTCCGCCTGCTTCGGAGTAATGTAGCCCAGGTCGGCCATGCGCCGCAGCACGGTCCGCTGCCGTTCCTTGGCCAGTTCCAGGTTCTGGAACGGCGTCGCGACAGACGGGGAACGGATGATGCCGGCCAGCATTGAGCTTTCGGCCAGGTTCAGATCGCCGGCAGATTTGCCAAAGTACACGCGCGCCGCCATCTCCACGCCGTACGCGCCGTTGCCAAAGTACACCTGATTGAGATAACGTTCGAGGATCTCATCTTTGGTGAGCCGGCGCTCGATCTCCAGAGCCAGCATCATCTCGGCGAGCTTCCGGCTGACCAGGCGCCGCTGGGTCAGGAACATGTTGCGGGCCAGCTGCTGGGTGATCGTGCTGCCGCCTTCCACCACCTCGCCGGCCAGCAAGTTATGGAGGACGGCCCGCAGCGTACCGCGGAAATCGACCCCGTGATGCTGATAGAAGCGGTCGTCCTCGACCGCGATGACGGCCTGTCGCAATTCCCTTGGGATTCCGTCCAGTGGGACGGAGGCCCGGTTTTCCCGGTAGAGACTGGCGATCAGCTCGTTGTTGGCGCCGTAGATACGCGTGGCCTCGTCGGGCGGCGAATACAGGCTCGAGACGTCCGGCAGCCTGCGGTTGAATGCCAGCGCCATACCCGCCACCACACCGGACCCCGAGACCACCAGCGCGAGGAACACCGCGAGGGCGATCAGTCCGACGCGCATCCATCCCACGCGGTCAGACGGCAGCTTCGCCCGCCATCCTGGAGCCCGGGTGCGGATCGACTTCAGCGCTTTGCGGTAAGCCTCCAGCGAGGCCTGCTTCGCCCGCTCGGCGTGTTTGCCTGTCATACTTCGCCAGTCGTTCATCAGACCGCGTCCATTGTACCACCGAATATGGTGGGGCGCCCGCGAGGGCGCAATCCCTGTTTTCCTCTCCGAATAAGTTGAGGGCCCGGCAGGGCCCAACATGATTCCCCTCTCCCCGCTGAGGGAGAGGGTTGGGGTGAGGGGGCAGAGTTACTCACCGATCGTCGTTCCCAAGTGATTGCGAGGGAGAGGATGCAAGGTGAGGGGGGCTGTTAGTTCTTTTTGCGAGAGACATCTAGTCACCAATGTCAGGCACCAATGATCAAAGAGGGACGTGATCTCCGGGGTGCTGACCGGCGTATGGATTTGACACGGGCATTCGCAGACTGTATCTTCTTTGTAGATACGTGATTCCAAGGAGTTGACGCGCTATGAGGGTGCGAGTTCGAAAGTGGGGCAATAGCCTCGCGCTGCGGATTCCCAAGCCGTTCGCGGAAGATACCGCAGTCCGGGAAGGTACCACGCTGGACATGTCGATCTCGGA
>VBAP01000044.1:0-536 GCA_005882335.1 Candidatus Segetimicrobium genomatis | reverse complement strand
TCGGCGGAAGAAGGTGACGTTGAAACAGCTCCTGGGCAGGATCACCGACCGCAACCTCCACACCGGGGTCGATACTGGGCCTCGCGTGGGCCGGGAATCCTGGTAATGCCCCGCCGGTACGTGCCCGATCGGGGCGACGTCGTGTGGCTGACTTTCACTCCGCAGACAGGCCATGAGCAGGCGGGAAGACGGCCCGCGCTGGTCCTTTCGCCCGCGTCCTATAACGTCAAGGTTGGGCTAGCAATCTGCTGTCCGATCACGAGTCACGTGAAAGGATATCCATTTGAAGTGAAGGTCCCTCCCGGCCTCCGGGCAGGCGGCGTAGTGTTATCGGATCAGGTGAAGAGTCTGGATTGGAGGGCTCGAAATGCGCGATTTATAGCGCGTCTGCCGAATGCTGCGACGGCGGAGGTCATTGAGAAACTGGCGACGCTGCTCTCCCCAGAAGCCTGACGGGCGAACTTCTCACACAGACCTAGACTTCGGAATATCGGCTATAATACGAGAAACATAGAGTGTTGTGGGGACGTAGCTCA